>NZ_JBFTLU010000103.1:0-18817 GCF_056396605.1 Pseudomonas sp. 05T35 | reverse complement strand
GTACAACGTTCCGCTGCGCGTACTGCACAGCTTCAAGGAGGGTCCGGGTACCCTCATTACTATTGATGAAGAGGAATCCATGGAACAGCCGATCATTTCCGGCATCGCTTTCAACCGCGATGAAGCCAAGCTGACCATCCGTGGCGTGCCAGACACCCCGGGCGTGGCCTTCAAGATTCTCGGCCCGATCAGCGCCGCGAACATCGAAGTCGACATGATCGTGCAGAACGTTGCGCACGATAACACCACCGACTTCACCTTCACTGTGCACCGCAACGACTACCAGGCGGCGCAGACCGTGCTGGAAAACACCGCTCGCGAGATCGGTGCCCGTGAAGTCGTTGGCGACACCAAGATCGCCAAGGTATCGATCGTCGGCGTTGGCATGCGTTCTCACGCAGGCGTTGCCAGCCGTATGTTCGAAGCGCTGGCTAAAGAAACCATCAACATCCAGATGATCTCGACTTCGGAAATCAAGGTTTCCGTAGTGATCGAAGAGAAGTACCTGGAATTGGCTGTGCGCGCTCTGCACACAGCTTTCGAACTGGACGCACCGGCCCGCCAGGGCGAGTGATGCTCCTCTAAGGGCGCGGTCTGACCGCGCCCTTTGTTTTTTTGAGCGGCGCGACTGAAATCTGTTCTTTTGCTCGTGCTGGTCAATACTTAGGCGTGTAGGGCTACGATCGTTCTGGTTGTAGGTCGAACGCCTTTTTTTTGCAGACTGTTGTCCCTGAAATGAAATGCGTGAGGAGAAAGGTATGCTGATTCTGACTCGTCGGTGCGCAGAAAGCCTGATTATTGGTGATGGCGAAATCACTGTAACCGTGCTTGGCGTCAAAGGAAATCAAGTGCGTATTGGCGTTAACGCGCCGAAAGAGGTGGCTGTTCACCGTGAGGAAATCTACCTGCGGATCAAGAAAGAGAAGGACGACGAACCAAGCCATTAATTTTTATCGTTTTTTATGTTTGCAAACGGGGAAAAGGTTGGTTAAGATACGCCCCGTGTTGCGGAGAGCTGGCCGAGTGGCCGAAGGCGCTCCCCTGCTAAGGGAGTACACCTCAAAAGGGTGTCGGGGGTTCGAATCCCCCGTTCTCCGCCATTATTTATTTAGTACGTTGTAATCTGGCTTCTTCGGTAAGTTGTTGAAATTACTAGAAAAAGTGCTTTACAAAAAGATTTAACGGCCTATAATGCGCGGCAACAAATGCACTCGTAGCTCAGCTGGATAGAGTACTCGGCTACGAACCGAGCGGTCACAGGTTCGAATCCTGTCGAGTGCACCATTTAAGGGTTTTTTGCAGTAATGCAAATAAAGTACTCGGCTACGAACCGAGCGGTCACAGGTTCGAATCCTGTCGAGTGCACCAAACACCAAAAAGCCTGCGTCTAACGCGGGCTTTTTGCTGTCTGGGATTTGCCTTTTACACATCCCTTCTCGTCGAATACGATTTGCGCACTACGACCTTTCTTGCTGTCGTAGCGATAATTCGTCGTTGCGTTTCGAATGCTGATCTTGTCTGGTTTGCCCAGCGCACTTTCAACTTCCTGCTGGCTCATGCCTGGAACGATCCGCTGATTGATGATTGCTTCGCGACGCTCCTGGGCACTGAGCAAATTTCCGCATTTGTCATTCATTTGGCCGATAACGACCGGATCTCTCGGTGTACTTTTAATTCCTGATGTTTCCTGATGGTTGGCACCGGGGAGTATTGCCTCGAATTTGAAAACGCTTGGGTTGTAAATATTCTGTCGCGACAGTGCCTCTCCAGGAGGGCAACTCAGTGTCGTGTAAGTGATACGGCCCATGGCGTCTTCACATCGATGCACGGTTGCTGCAGTGACCTGTAGGGGCGTGCAGAGCAGGGTGATCAACAGGGCTGTGGGTGTTTTTCCGGGCATTGGGCGTCCTCCATGACGGTCACGATCAAGGGTAGTCAGTACATTTCTCAGTGGGGGTGTGTTTTCTTTTCAGGATGAGTCGTCGCAGTTTCAGGGACGTGGACAGCGCTGTGGTTTATCTCGCAAGCGCTTGTTTCAGGCTGGTTTTTTTAACGTTTAAAACCCTCAGGCGGTGTATGATTGCGCCCGTCAGCCCCGCCGGGGCTTGTGGAATACCTCCATGGACTTACCCAGTAGTTACTCAGTACCCCGTTTTACCAATCATGAATTGACTGATTGATCCTTCCGGCGTGCCCCGCTGCTGGGAGTGGAGTTCGCCTATGACTGAAGTTGAAGTAAAGAAAACGCAAGAAAGCCTGCAAGACCGCCTTGCTCAAGTCGTTGAGCTGCTGCATCGCCAGCGGGTGGTCGAAGACCTGACTCATCGCCAGGAAGGTCATCATCACGACCTGGTCGAGAACCTGGTCCACCGGCAAAACCTCGTCGAGTTGCAACGCAAGCTCGATGATCTGCACTCCGCCGACGTTGCCTACATTCTTGAAGCCTTGCCGCTTGCCGAGCGCCTGACTGTCTGGCAGTTGGTCAAGGCCGAGCGCGACGGCGACATCCTGCTTGAAGTATCCGACTCGGTTCGTGAAACCCTGATCGCCGACATGGACGATCACGAGCTCCTGGCGGCGGCCAAGGAGATGGACGCCGACGAACTTGCTGACCTGGCCCCCGAGCTGCCGCGAGACGTCGTCCACGAGCTGATGGAAACCCTTGATAGCCAACAGCGTGAGCGCGTTCGCTCCGCGTTGTCCTATGACGAGGAACAGGTCGGTGCATTGATGGACTTCGAGATGGTGACGATCCGCGAGGATGTCAGTCTTGAAGTGGTTCTGCGTTACTTGCGTCGCCTCAAAGAGCTGCCAGGCCATACCGACAAGTTGTTCGTGGTTGACTACGATGGCGTGCTTAAGGGTGTGCTTCCAATCAAGCGACTGCTGGTCAACGATCCAGACAAGCAGGTCTCGGAAGTCATGGCCAGCGATCCGGTGAGTTTTCACCCGGATGAAGACGCCTACGATGCCGCACAGGCTTTTGAGCGTTATGACTTGATTTCGGCCCCGGTGGTCGACAAGAACGACAAGCTCATTGGTCGTCTTACCATCGACGAGATGGTCGACCTGATTCGTGAAGAGAGCGAAAGCGAAGTTCTCAACATGGCGGGTCTGCGTGAAGAGGAAGATATATTCGCGTCTGTCTGGAAATCCTTGCGCAACCGCTGGGCCTGGCTGGCGATCAACCTGATTACCGCATTTGTTGCCTCGCGGGTAATCGGTTTGTTCGAAGGTTCTATCGAGAAACTGGTGGCCTTGGCGGCGTTGATGCCGATCGTTGCCGGTATTGGCGGTAACTCCGGCAACCAGACGATTACCATGATCGTTCGTGCGATGGCGCTCGATCAGGTCAGTACCGGTAATACCTCGCGTCTCATGCGCAAGGAGCTGGCGGTTGGCTTGATCAATGGCCTGGTCTGGGGTGGGGTAATCGGCGTGGTGTCTTACATGCTGTACGGCAGTTGGTCATTGGGCGTGGTGATGACTGCTGCCATGACCTTGAACCTGTTGCTGGCGGCGTTGATGGGGGTTTTGATTCCGATGACCCTGGCGCGCTTTGGACGCGACCCGGCGATGGGCGCGAGCGTCATGATCACGGCCATGACCGACAGCGGTGGCTTCTTCATCTTCCTCGGGCTGGCGACAATCTTCCTGCTCTGAGTTTCTATTGCGCGGTCCTGCTCAAAGCAGCAGGCCGCGCACCTTCATTTTTTAATCTATTAGCGTAATGTCGATGGCAACTGGGCTTGCCGTTGAGTAAGCGATTGGCTGAATTTCAGGCAAAAAAAAGCCAGCACATGGCTGGCTAGAGCTTACGGGATGCAATCAGGAGGCGTCTGCGGCCATTTCAGCGTCGTGGGCAATCAGCGARACCAGTGCGTTTTGCTGGCGGTGGGAGAGTTGACGGAAACGCTGAAGCAGTTCGCGTTCGTGCAATGACAGCTCGGGGCTGTCCAGGCGCATGCTCAACTCTTCGCCCAGCGCACCTTCCTGAATAAGACTCTGCTCAAGGCGGGCGATGATCTCGGAATTCATGCTGCGGTGATGATTGCGAGCCACCTCGGCAATGCGTTCACGCATCCCGTCTGGCAGACGTACGACGAACTTGTCAGCCGTACGGCTGGAATAAATTGCCTGTTTCAATGGGCGCATATATTTAACCGGTTAGTTCAGGGGAGCGGTTCTCGGAATTGGCCGCAGGATGTCATGTAGGACAAGCTTCGTTACCAAATGTTCAACCTGAATTGATATGAGGCCCGCATCATGCCTCAAATTTGCCAGATCATTGGCGTCAATTCTGTGACAAATATTGAACTGGAAGCAGGCGTTATGCCAGCACCAATTATCAGAAATGCGGACTGGTTTGAAAACACTTACCGGGCCCGTACATCTGACCGCGTCCTCTTTGCCCGACAGGTGGGTGCTTGGGCGCCCCTGAGCGTGCATGCTATGCGGATACGATCTTCGTTCCTTGCAAGATACAGAATAGTGGCAAATGGCCGATTTACTAGGGCGGGCACGCGATGGGGGTGATATAGCGATGCGCGGCAGACTTATTTATTTAATGGGGCCATCCGGCTCCGGCAAAGACAGCCTGATCGATGCGGCCCGCGGCGCCTTGCTTGGCCTTGATTGCGTTGTGGTGCGCAGGGTGATTACCCGGTCGGCTGAATCGGTCGGCGAAGACGCTTTGAGTGTTTCCAGGGAGCAATTTGCTCAAATGAGGCGTGAAGGCGGTTTTGCGCTGTGCTGGCGTGCCAATGGGCTTGATTACGGCATCCCGGCAGAGATAGATCGCTGGTTGAGTGACGGTCGCCATGTACTGATCAACGGCTCAAGAGGTCATTTGTCCGAAGCCATGGCGCGTTATCCGACGTTGTTGCCCATAGTGCTGACGGTCAAAACCGATGCCCTGCGCAAACGTCTGGAACGGCGAGGGCGTGAGAGCACTGAGGAAATCGAAGCCCGACTTGCGCGCAATGCCCTGTTTTCAACGGATGCTGCTCAGGAGGACCCGGAAGGGATTTTTCAGCTGGATAATTCTGGTGAGCTTTCCGCTGCCGTCGACAACTTGCTGGCTCTATTGATGCTAGAGGGTATCAGTGCAAAAGCGGATCAAATTTGAGCCCGTGATCGAAGCTGGCGTTTGCCTACACTTAATAAGCCTTACAGACGACATGACAAAAACGGGCCTGCCCGTTAACATGCACGCCGTCCATCGCGCCGCATGTCCTTGCGGCCGGCATGTGTCTCAGTAGCTCAATTGGATAGAGCATCCCCCTCCTAAGGGGAAGGTTGGCAGTTCGAACCTGCCCTGGGACACCACTAACACAGGATGTCTCTTCACGCGCTCCGACCTCTTTATATTATCGGGACCGCTGCGTAGCTGAAAACAACATCGAAAGACCCGCTCAGGATTACCTGGCGGGTTTTTTTTTGAGGTGTTTTTGCAGTGCGCCTGCATCAGCCCACAATTGTTTGCCAACACCTATAAGGGAACGCCACAACTGGCCGATAACCCGATGGGCCGTTGTCCTGCGCGACGCCCCTATGGGCGGCGAAGTTGAGCTGGTCCCTGCATTTGTCTTTGGGTTCATCTTCTTAATTGCCTGGAATCTTCGATGCTGGCGTACCACCAAAAGAGCTTTTTGATCGTCGATGATTTCTCGGATTTCCGTAGTTCGGTCAGGTCGATGTTGCGTGAGCTGGGTGTCAAGGATGTCGACACTGCCGACACGGGTGAGGTGGCGCTGCGCATGTGTGCGCAGAAGCGCTACGACTTCATCTTGCAGGATTATCACCTTGGCGATGGCAAGAAGAACGGTCAGCAGGTGCTTGAAGACCTGATGGTCGAGAAGCTGATCAGCCATGAAAGCGTGTTTCTGATGGTCACCGCCGAGAGCAGTCAGGCGATGGTGCTCAGTGCGCTCGAGCATGAGCCGGATGCGTATCTGACCAAGCCTTTCAACCGCGCTGGCCTGGCCCAGCGACTGGAGCGACTCGAGCAGCGCAAGACCTTGCTCAAACCGATTCTGCAGGCGCTGGATCGGGGTAAGCCGGTTGAAGTCCTGAATGCCTGCATTGAGCTGTGCAAGCAGGACCCGCGCTATTCGCCGCTGTGTCTGCGCTATCGTGCCGATGCGCTGCGCGACATGAATCAGAATGAGGCGCTGGAGCGCTTGTACAACAGCATTCTGGCGGATCGCCCGTTGCCTTGGGCTTATGTCGGTCTGGGGCGATTGATGTTCAAGCGTGGCCAGGTCGCTCAGGCCAAAGCCGTCTACGAGAAGGCACTGAAGGCTTTCCCGATGATGCCGGCGTTGTATGACGGACTGGCCGATGTGCTGGTCGCCGAAGGCGACACCAAGGCTGCGCAGAATGTGCTGGAAGAGGCCGTTCGCCTGTCGCCATTGGCGGTGCGCAGGCAATCGTTGTTGGGCAAGTTGGCAATGACCAACGAAGACTTCGAAGGTGCGGCGAAAGCCTATCGTCAAGCAGTCTCCCAAGGGGCGCAGTCACGTTTCAAGGACCCTGAAAGCAATCTGGGCCTGGCTCATGCGCTCATCAGTAAAGGCAGTGAAAAAGGCCTGGATACCCGCACTCGACTGGAGATCAACCAGACCCTGAGCGCCGTCGCCAAGGAAAACATCAACGATCCGGGGCTGCAGATCCGGGCGCGCTTGATGAAGGCCACCAGCCTGCTGCTCAACGATGCCGAAACCGCTGAGAAGCTGACAGAGCAAGCACTGGCCCGTCTGGATGGCATGGAGCAGTTCATGAGCGCCGAAGCGGCGTTGCTGGTTGCCAAGCAGTTGAAGATGCTGGGGCAGGCTGACGCCGGCAATTCGATGTTGAAAAACTGCGCCGAGATTTACGGCGACGACCCGGTGGTGATGCAAGGCATTGCCCAGCAGACCGACGACCCGGCGATTCTCAACTCCGGCAACGCGGCGGCGGATCTCAACCGCCAGGGCGTGCGCAGTTACAAAGCGGGCGCGTTGCCCGAGGCGCGGGAGCTTTTCCGCGGTGCACTGTTGTTGCAGCCGAAGAACATCAGTATTGCCCTCAACATGGCGCAATCGCTGTTGCATGGGGCCGATGCCAGCCTCGATTCAGCACTGCTGGAAGAGTGCCGTACGTGCCTGAAAATGGTGGGCATGATGCCCGAGAGCGATGCGCGTTATCCGCGTTATCAGAAGCTGCGAAGCAAGGCGTTTGGCGAATGAATGATGTTGACGAGGGGCTCGACTTTTCCACGGTGATTGCCTCCACCGTACACGACATGAAGAACTCCCTGGCGTTGCTGATGCAGGCCCACGGACAGTGGCTTGCGCGCTTGCCTGCGGCTCAGCAGCACACCGCCGAGCAGGGCGTGATCGACTATGAGTTCGCTCATCTGAACGGCATGCTGGTGCAGTTGCTGGGGCTCTATAAGCTCGGCGTCAATCAGTTGCCATTGCGTCCGGACTATCACGAGCTGGACGATTTCATCGAAGCGCAGTTGGCGGCGCATCAGGACGTGTTCAAGAGTCGCGGCATTGTAGTGACTTATGAGATCGATCCCTTGAGCCCTCTCGGATTCTTCGACCGGGAGTTGATTGGAACGGTACTGGCCAATGCGATCAACAATGCCATTCGTCATGCCCGGCATTCGCTGTTGATCAGCATCGGTGAGGAAACCGGGCAGTTGCTGTTATCGATCAATGACGACGGCGAGGGTTTCCCGCCCCAGATGATCGAGCGTCAGGCGGATTTCGTGCAGGGCATCAACCCCGCCAGTGGCAGCACCGGTCTTGGTCTGTATTTCGCCGCGCGTATCGCACGCCTGCATCAGCGCAGCGGCGTGCACGGGCGTACCGAGATCCGTAATGGCGGCCCATTGGGAGGCGGGTTGTTCAATCTTTACCTGCCCTGATATCCGCCGCGCCGAGCAGCATTTTTGTCGGACATTTTTATGTCCCGGTGCTTGATATTCCGAACAGCTGGTGCCTATTTTGTACATGTCGCCGTTCGCGGCTTGCACAACTTCAAGGATAGAGTCATGACGACCGATGGCCAGCGTTCACTCGCACAGCGATTGACGGGCATTGATGAGATTGAATGCGTCACCCCGGATCTCAATGGCGTGCCGCGTGGCAAGGTCATGACCGCAGAAGGATTCCTAGAGGGACGGCGTTTGCAAATGGCGCRTGGCGTGCTGCTGCAATGCATCATGGGCGGTTATCCGCCGGCACGGTTTTACGGCAGTGACGACGGCGACCTGGCGCTCAATGCCGATCCGAAACAGATTCACCGTCTGCCCTGGAGCAAGCAGCCCCGCGCGTTGGCCATTTGCGATGCCGATGAGTTGAGCGGGGAAAGCTCGCGTCTCTCGACTCGCGGTCAGTTGAAAGCGGTGATCGCCCGTTATGCCGCTCGCGGTTTGGCGCCCGTGGTGGCAACCGAGATGGAGTTCTTTGTTTTTGCACCGAATACCGACCCGACTCAACCCTTCCAGCCACCGGTTGGGCTGGACGGACGTCGCGAGGAAGGTCATTCGGCATTCAGTGTCAGCTCCAACAACGGATTGCGCCCGTTCTTCAACGAAGTCTACGAATGCATGGCGGCCCTCGGTCTGCCACGCGATACCTTCATGCACGAGATGGGCGTCAGCCAGTTCGAGATCAATCTGCTGCACGGTGATCCGCTGCTGCTGGCCGACCAGACATTCCTGTTCAAGCACCTGCTCAAGGAAGTCGCGCTCAAGCACCACCTGACCGTGGTCTGCATGGCCAAGCCACTGGCGCATACGCCGGGCAGTTCGATGCACATTCACCAGAGCATCGTCGAGGCGGGCACGGACCGAAATGTGTTCAGCGATGACGCTGGGCAGCCGACTGCAATCTTCCGTCATTTCATCGGTGGCCAGCAGGCAGCGATGGCAGATTTCACGGCGTTGTTTGCGCCGAACGTGAACTCTTACCAGCGTCTGTGCCATCCTTACGCATCGCCGAATAATGCCTGTTGGTCTTATGACAATCGGGCGGCGGGTTTGCGGATTCCAGCCAGCTCGGCAGAAGCGCGTCGGGTCGAGAACCGTCTGCCGGGGGCCGATGCCAACCCGTATCTGGCAATTGCCGCCAGTCTGGCGGCCGGGTTGTATGGCATTGAAAACGAGCTGGAGCCGACGCCGGCCATTCAGGGCGAGTTTGAAGTGCCGGACAGTTTGTCGTTGCCGTGTACCTTGCATGCTGCTCTTGAGCGTCTGAAACGTAGCCAATTGGCGAAGGAACTGTTTGGCAAGGAGTTCATCGAAGGCTACATCGCTTCGAAGACCATGGAGTTGAGCAGTTTTCTTGATGAAATCACTCCCTGGGAGCGGCGTGTTTTGGCCGCCCAGGCCTAACCGATTCGTCGCTGTCGGGCTATCGTTGTCGGTAGCCCGGTACTCACTGCAAGGAGCCGCTCGGAACRCCGATGCGCCAAATCCTGAAATCCTTTCGAGCGCTTTATTTCGCCTCGCTGATGATGTTGATCGGCTCGGGTCTCCTCAGCACTTACCTGGGCTTGCGCCTGGCAGCGGACCATGTCGACAGTCTGTGGGTCGGTGCGCTGATGGCGGCCAACTATTTCGGCCTGGTGCTGGGCGGGAAAATCGGCCACCGGTTGATCGCCCGGGTCGGTCATATCCGGGCCTACTCGGCCTGTGCCGGGATCGTCGGTGCGGCGGTGCTGGGGCATGGCCTGATCGACTGGCTACCGGCGTGGCTGGTGCTGCGGATGGTCGTCGGTCTGGGCATGATGTGCCAATACATGGTCATCGAGAGCTGGCTGAACGAGCAGGCCGAAGCCAGGCAGCGCGGGGTGGTGTTCAGCGGCTACATGATCGCTTCGTACCTGGGGCTGGTGCTGGGCCAGTTGATTCTGGTCATGCACCCGTCCCTGGGGCTGGAGCTGCTGATGCTGGTGGCGTTGTGTTTTGCGCTGTGTCTGGTGCCGGTTGCGCTGACGCGGCGGATTCACCCGGCGCCCTTGCACCCGGCGCCGATGGAGCCGCGCTTTTTCATGAAGCGGGTTCCGCAGTCCCTCAGTACGGTGCTCGGCGCTGGCCTGATCGTCGGTTCGTTCTATGGTCTGGCGCCGTTGTACGCGTCCCAGCAAGGGCTTTCCACTGAGCAGGTCGGTCTGTTCATGGGTAGCTGCATTTTTGCCGGGTTGCTGGTGCAGTGGCCGTTGGGCTGGTTGTCGGATCGTTATGATCGGGCGCTGCTGATTCGCAGTTTTGCCTTTTGCCTGGCACTGGCAGCGTTGCCGTTGGCGATCATGCCGCAGGTGCCGCTTGAGATGCTGTTTATCGCAGGCTTCGCCTGCTCGCTGGTGCAGTTCTGTCTGTACCCGTTGGCGGTGGCGTTTTCCAACGACCACGTCGAAGGCGATCGACGGGTATCGCTGACGGCCATGTTGCTGGTGACATACGGTGTGGGGGCGAGCATCGGGCCGCTGGTGGCGGGTGTGCTGATGAAGTTGTTCGGCAGTCAGATGCTGTATGCGTTCTTCAGTTTCTTCGCAGTGGTGCTGGTTTGGCGCATCCGGCCGAAAGCGGTGACCAATCTGCATCAGGTGGAAGACGCGCCGCTGCATCACGTGGCAATGCCGGACAGCATGTCGAGTTCGCCACTGGTGGCGGCGCTCGATCCGAGGGTCGATGAGCAGGTCGTGCATGACCAGATGCAAAATGGCGCGAGCCCTGATCTGGATCCTGAGCGGGACGCAAAGTCCGACGCTGAGGATGTCGGCGGCTCTGATGAGCAGCCTGATGATCCGGGGGCGGAGCATCCGAAAAGCTTTACCGAGGCCAGGCCTTAGGGGCAAAAAAAACGGGCAGTCACCGCAAGGGACTGCCCGTTTTTTCAAGCGTCTGGATCAGAAGTCGTCTTTGTCGAAGCGGCGCGCTTCGCGTTGCAACTGATAGACGAAGCGCTCGACCTGACGCTGCACCAGTCCGCTCATGTTGTGAAAGCGTACGCCGGCGAAGGTGGTATCGATTTTCTCTTCGTGGTGCAGATAACGCAGCTCGACCGGTGCGGTCATACTGCCGAAGGGCAGGGCGGCGATGAAGCGTTCATAGACCTGACCCAATTGAAGTCCGCTGGTGATGTCGCCATCAAAGCGCAGCTTGCAACCCGTCGCAGAGATATCCAGCAGTTTGCCACTGACAGGCGTCTTGAGCTTGTCGCCACCGAGTTCGATGTTGACCAGTTGTGCCAGTTTCAAGGCTGCGCGAAACGCATTGCGACGCTGGTGGTAAACCACTTCATCGGGCAGCGTGCCACGGTAGCAGCGGTCGCCGTTGGACTCGTCGATGGTCAGCGCGCCGTTGCTTTCCCAGGCAATGCGTACGCCCTCATGAAAGCCTTCAACCCGAAAGGCTTCGCCGGCAAGCAGGTAGCGTTCGCCATCGCGAGGGATCATTTCGTCCAGGGCGATCATGTTGCTGTCGCGATCGACATCGATCAGGTAGCTCTGAAAGCGCTGGCTGCGTTCATGGAACGTGATGATCAGGGGATCATGGCTCTCTTGCAGCATCCGCAGGTTGCCGGTGATTTCCAGCGGGGTGCTGAGCACCTTGGGTGGCTGCGGAGCATCTTCCGCGCTTGAGGCGTTGAACACGGTTTATCAATCTCCAGACAGAATACGATCACACGCAAGAGCTAGCATTCTGCCAGCATGTTTGGTGCCTTGATAGAGCACGCTTATTTATGAGTTCAAGCCTGACTGAGTGCGCGGGGTTTCGCGAGCATGGAGGTTGATCCGCGGGCGTCATAAAGCGTTGGAGGCTCGCCACCGTTAAGGATTTTCAGCTGATTGGCGGTGGTGGCTTGTTGCACCTGGATCGAGCGGCCATTGAGCTCGTTGGCGGTTTGGCAATCTGCAAGCAGTCGGGTCAGGACGTCGCTTTGGGTCAGCAACTGATCGCCAATACTTGAGTGAGCGGCAAGCTGCTCCAGGCCTGCGCGGCTGGCAGGAAGGTTCAGGCTCGCGAGAATTTCGCTGCGTTTGCGGCCATGCTGTTCCAGCAGAATGATCAGTGCCTGTTTCTGCGCCAGAATATCCTCGAGCAGCGGCATGTCGCGGCCGTGCAGGGCGAGGGATTCGGTCTTCAGCAGCTCCAGCAATTGTTGAGCTGGAGCAAAGTCATCGGTGATCAGTTGCAGTAAGTTAGTGTCGTGCATGGCTGGCCTTGGGTTTTAAGCGTCCAAAAGCCTGGCGCAGGCCTTTGGCTAGCGCTGGGCTTCGAAGTTGAGCAGTTTGCTGGCTACACGGTTGCTGTCGACCTTATAGCTGCCATCGGCAATCGCTGCTTTCAACTCGGCCACGCGGGCGCTGTCGACGGCAGGCTGATCGCGCAGCTTGTCAGTGATCTTCTGCAACTGTTGAGCCTCATTGCTGAGGTGTACCGATTCCCCGCTTTGGGTGGCACCGACCTGTTCGGTCGAGGTGCTCAGCGGCGCGGATTTGCCGGCATCGCCGGTGTCCTTGCTGACGCTGGTTTTCGGCCATACCCGGGAAAACTTTAGGCTCAATAGTCAATGAGCCCAGGCACGTCGGTATTTGCCCTGCGTGAGGCACAGTTTAGGGAACAGGACGGTTGTGCGCCAGTTATCTACATGGCGACTTCCACCTGGCCCGTTGCCGTGACCTGCGCCTTGATGACTCGTTGTGAGTTGAGGTTTTTGACTCTGATCTGCTCGCTCAGGCCGCCATTGGACAGCGCTTCACCCGGCATTCGCACACTCAGTGTGCCGCTGCGGGCGGTGATGACCACCTGATCGCCCTTGCGCACGACTTCTGCCTGCTCCAGATGAACAAGCGTAATCACTTGATCGCTGACCATTGGTCGGACAAGTTTTTGTCCGATGGCTTGATCGACGTTTGTCAGATATCCCTGATTGATCAGGCTGATATCGCGCTCACGCAGCATCACATCTGAAGGGTCGATGATTCCGGCTCGTTTGAGGGGGCGGGTGGTCGTGACGACCTCGCGAAACAGGCGGACTTGAGCGGGTACGAAGACCGTCCAGGGGGAGGCGCCATCGCAACGGACTTTCACCGTAACCCGGCCCAAAGGTATCGCGGGGCTCTCCAATGTCGCTGTCAATTCCTTGTCGCACGCCGGCATGTGCATGCGCGGGTCGAGCTTGTTGACTTCGATTTCATAGCGCCCTGCGGTTTGACTGGTGGCCAGGTAGTCTTCTACGGTGAATTCAAGAAAGCCCTGAGTGACGCCGATAAGTAGATCAGGCAAGGTAACCGGGTCGGCAAAGGCAGGGCTGCCAACGTTCAACAGGCATACAGCTGACAGGGCGCCGAGGAATTTACGGCACATTGATGTCAGGCGTCGGGAAAATGTCGTTTTTGTGTTCATGGCAGTTAAAAAGCAAGCGCCGTGCCGTTTAGTGATGAATGTGCGTCGCAACACACTTAGCGTTGGTGTAGGAGTCTGGGCATGGCTGGTGTAATGGATTCGGTTAACCAGCGCACGCAACTGGTAGGGCAGAATCGCCTGGAGCTGTTGTTGTTCCGTCTCGACGGCCAGCAGCTTTACGGGATCAACGTGTTCAAGGTTCGGGAGGTGCTGCAATGCCCCAAGCTGACCCTGATGCCCAAGTCCAGTCCTGTCGTGTGCGGTGTGGCGAATATTCGGGGGGCAACCATTCCGATTCTGGATCTGGCAATGGCAACCGGCTCAGGCGGGTTGCAGGATCAAAGCAATCCCTTTGTGATCATCACGGAGTACAACACCAAGACCCAGGGGTTTCTGGTGAGGTCGGTCGAGCGGATCGTCAACATGAACTGGGAAGAGATCCATCCGCCGCCCAAGGGCACGGGTCGCGATCACTACCTGACCGCAGTGACTCGAGTCGACAATCAGCTAGTCGAAATTATCGACGTGGAAAAGGTCCTGGCGGAAGTTGCGCCGACGTCGGATGTGATTTCGGTGGGCGTGATCGATGCCGAGACCCAGCACAAGGCAATTTCCTTGCGAGTGCTCACGGTCGACGACTCGTCGGTGGCGCGCAAACAGGTCTCGCGTTGCCTGCAGACGGTGGGGGTTGAAGTTGTTGCGTTGAACGACGGCCGGCAAGCGCTGGATTACCTGCGCAAACTGGTCGATGAGGGCAAGAAGCCGGAAGAAGAGTTTCTGATGATGATTTCCGACATCGAAATGCCCGAAATGGACGGCTACACCCTTACGAGCGAGATCCGCAGCGACCCTCGCATGCAAAAGCTCCATATCATCCTGCATACTTCGTTGTCAGGCGTATTCAATCAGGCGATGGTGAAGAAAGTCGGTGCCGATGACTTCCTTGCCAAATTCCGTCCTGATGACCTGGCATCCCGGGTAGTCGACCGGATCAAAGCAGCAGATATCAGCTAGTGGCCTTCGCTACTGGCGGTCAACACGATTTAAGAGGCGGCATCATTGTCTACGGGTAATTTGGATTTCGAACAGTTCCGGGTCTTCCTGGAAAAAGCCTGTGGCATTCTGCTCGGTGAGAATAAGCAGTATCTGGTGTCGAGCCGTCTCAACAAACTGATGGAACAGCAAGGCATCAAGTCCTTGGGTGAGTTGGTGCAGCGGATGCAGACCCAACCGCGCAGTGGTTTGCGCGAGACGGTGGTGGACGCGATGACGACGAACGAAACCCTCTGGTTTCGTGACACCTATCCGTTTGAAGTCTTGAAGAACAAAGTGCTGCCTGAGTCCATCAAGGCCAGTCCCGGGCAGCGCCTGCGGATCTGGTCGGCGGCGTGCTCGTCCGGGCAGGAACCGTATTCGCTGTCGATGTCGATCGACGAGTTCGAGCGGGTCAATATGGGGCAGTTGAAGATGGGGGTGCAGATCGTTGCCACCGACCTGTCCGGAACCATGTTGACCAACTGCAAGACCGGCGAGTACGACAGCCTGGCGATCGGTCGCGGTCTTTCGCCGGAGCGTCTGCAACGCTACTTCGATCCGAAAGGGCCGGGGCGTTGGGCAGTCAAGGCACCGATCAAGAGTCGGGTGGAGTTCCGCTCGTTCAACCTGCTGGACAGCTACGCCAGTCTCGGCAAGTTCGACATCGTGTTCTGCCGCAACGTGTTGATCTACTTCTCTGCCGAAGTGAAGAAAGACATCCTGCTGCGGATTCACAGCACGCTGAAGCCGGGCGGTTATCTGTTCCTGGGGGCTTCCGAAGCGTTGAACGGTTTACCGGATCACTATCAGATGGTTCAGTGCAGCCCGGGGATCATCTACCAGGCCAAGTGATTGGACGGTAATCGGTACTGCATGAAAACGGGAGCCCTCAGGGGCTCCCTTTTTTTTGCCTGTCCATTTTCCCGGCACTTGCCCCCCCTGTGGGAGCGAGCCTGCTCGCGATGGCGTCGTGTCAGTCGACATCAATGCCACCTGCCACACCGCYATCGCGAGCAGGCTCGCTCCCACAGGGGGCAGTGTTGTTCTTTCAGGCCGAGGGAAGCGGCAGAAAAGCGGCAGGCGCCGGAAATCTGTTGCCGCTTTTCTGGCATTGCCGCTTTGCCGTCGCCCGCAAAGCCCCGGTTTACGGGGTTTGAGAAGCTGGCACGGGGCTTGCTATAACCCTGTTACGAAAAATCAGGTCACCCAAAGGTTTCCGACATGAGCATCAGCTTCGATAAAGCGCTCGGTATCCACGAACAAGCCCTGGGCTTCCGCGCCCAGCGTGCTGAAGTCCTGGCCAACAACATTGCCAACGCCGATACCCCGAACTATAAGGCTCGGGATCTGGACTTCTCGTCGGTGCTGGCCGCCCAGAACGACAAGAACAAGAACGGCACCTTTGCTTTGAACATGACCAATAGCCGTCATATCGAAGCCCAGGGTATGAGCAGTGGTGAGGAGTCGTTGCTGTATCGCACGCCGATGCAACCGTCGATTGACCAAAACACCGTGGACGCCCAACTGGAACAGTCGAACTACGCGCAAAACGCGGTCGACTTCCAGGCCAGCTTCACGCTGCTCAACAGCAAATTCAAAGGGCTGGTATCAGCCCTGCGCGGGGAGTAATTCATGTCTCTGTCCAGTGTTTTCAACATTGCCGGTAGCGGCATGAGTGCTCAAACCACTCGCTTGAACACCGTCGCCAGTAACATCGCCAACGCCGAGACCGTCTCTTCGAGCATCGATCAGACCTACCGTGCCCGTCACCCGGTGTTTGCCACCATGTTCCAGGGCGGTCAGTCCGGCGGCAGCGATTCGCTGTTCCAGAATCAGGATGCCGCAGGGCAGGGCGTGCAGGTACTCGGCGTAGTCGAAGATCAAAGCAACCTCGAAGCACGCTACGAGCCGAACCATCCGGCGGCTGACGCCAAGGGTTACGTTTATTACCCCAACGTCAATGTGGTGGAGGAAATGGCCGACATGATTTCCGCCAGTCGTTCGTTCCAGACCAACGCGGAAATGATGAACACCGCCAAAACCATGATGCAGAAGGTCCTGACCCTCGGTCAGTGATAAGGGGCGATTTTATGAGCGTTACCGATTCCACCGGCGGCCTGAGCATGACCGATCTGCTGGCGAACTCCTCGGTCAAGAGCACCGGTACGGCCGCGAATGGCCTTTCCGCAGCAACCAGTAGCGCGACCGGCGGCAAGGCGTTGGGCAAGGACGCGTTCCTGCAATTGCTGGTGACCCAGCTGAAGAACCAGAACCCGCTTTCGCCACAGGACAACGGCGCATTCGTGGCTCAACTGGCGCAGTTCAGTAGCCTTGAAGGGATCACTTCCCTCAATACGACTGTGAGTTCTCTCGCCAGTAATTTCAGCTCTTCCCAGGCCTTGCAGGCTTCTTCTCTGGTGGGCCGCTCGGTCATTGCGCAGACCAGCACCGCGCAGATCAGCGACCCAAGCAAGGGGTTGACCGGTTCGGTGAACCTGACATCGTCCATTGCCGATGGCACCGTGACTATCAGCGATGCAAGCGGAAAGGTTGTGAGAACCCTTAACCTGGGCAACCGGCCGGCCGGCAGCGCCAGCTTCACTTGGGATGGCAACGACAATAGCGGCGCCGCAGTCGCTGCGGGCACTTATACCGTCAAGGCCAATGCGCCGATCAACGGCACGGCGACCGATCTGGCCACCTACCTGCCAGCAACGGTCAACAGCGTGACCCTGAGTCAAACCGGCGGCGAGCTGATGCTCAATCTTGCAGGTCTGGGCCCTATCGCCCTGTCCAAAGTTCAAACCATTGGTCTATAGAGCCGGCTAACGCGGCATAAAGGAGTGGAATATGTCTTTCAATATCGGCCTTAGCGGTCTCTATGCAGCCAACAAACAACTGGACGTGACCGGTAACAACATCGCCAACGTTGCGACCGCCGGTTTCAAGTCCTCGCGCGCCGAGTTCGCGGATGTCTACTCGGCAACCAAGCTGGGCAACGGCTCTAAAGTTGTCGGCAGCGGTGTAAACCTGGCCAACGTATCCCAGCAGTTCACCCAGGGTGATATCAACAACACCGGTAACGTGCTGGACATGGGCATCAATGGTTCGGGCTTCTTCACCCTGAGCAATAACGGTTCGATTTCCTATACCCGTGCCGGTACGTTCAAGGTCGACAAGGATGGTTTCATTACCAACACCGATCAAACCGCGCGTTTGCAGGGTTACGGTGCCGATGCCAACGGCAAGATCATCAGCGGTGTGTTGACCGACCTGAAGATCGACACCTCGAACCTGGCGCCAAAACCCACTTCGACCGTGTCCTCGACGATCAACCTGGACTCGACTTCTCCGGTGATTGACGACACGCTCCCGGCTAACAAATTCGACCCGGGCACCCTCGCCACCTACACCAAATCGTTCAGCACGCCGATTTATGACAGCCAGGGCAATTCGCACGTCATGGATCAATACATGGTGAAGACCGGCGCCAACACCTGGAAGACCTACACCCTGGTAGACGGTCGCAACCCGGATGCCACCGGCAGCGACCCGAAAGTCACCGCCCCGATTGCTACGACCATGACGTTCGATACGGCTGGCAAACTGGTCTCGGTGGCAACACCACCGGCGACGCCTGCGGCACCTAACGTAAACAACAACGTGACATTGGCCAACTGGGTGCCGGGTAAGGTCACCAACGGTGTGTGGGCGGCCAACGGCGCGGCGCCAAGCGCTAGCGGCATGACTATTTCGATGACTAACACCACACAGTTCAACGCTGATTCGGCCCGCTCCATCCCGGCTCAGGATGGTTACGCCACGGGCGAAATCACTAACCTGACCATCGACGGCACGGGCACCCTGTTCGCCAACTTCAGTAACAACCAGAACAAGGCGATCGGCCAGGTTGCCCTGGCCAGCTTTACCAACGAGCAAGGTCTGCAAGCTGTTGGCGGCACCAGCTGGAAAGAAACGTTTGCCTCGGGTATCCCGGGTTATGACGCGCCAACCACTGGCTCGCTGGGTTCGATTCAGTCCAACTCCCTGGAAGAGTCCAACGTCAACCTGACCAACGAACTGGTCAACCTGATCAAGGCGCAGAGCAACTACCAGGCCAACGCCAAGACTATCTCCACCCAGAGCACCATCATGCAGACCATCATTCAGATGACCTGATGCTGGTTGGCTGATAGTGCTACACAAGGAGCCCCTCGGAAGAGGGGCTTTTTTGTGGGTGCGCCAGGCATGGCGCGTTGCGCGCAAGCGCAACCAGTTTGGCTGTGGTGGCCACGCTGGTGACTTGGAGGTGAAAGTCCTCTACACACCCGGCAAGGGGAAGTGTTAGCCAGAGGCAAGGGTGTTGCGGGCGAC
>NZ_JBFTLU010000102.1:0-18353 GCF_056396605.1 Pseudomonas sp. 05T35 | reverse complement strand
GGCGAGGTGCCGTACGCTTGGGGCGAGCGTTTTTTTGCTTACTTTTTTTAGGCGCTTGTAAAAAAAGTGAGTCGCCGTAAGGGCGAAACCGCCAGCCGCCGTTACCGCAGGAATGGATATGTACACCTGCGAGAGATTGGTCGGCTGTCCGGCCGCCATCGCGAGCAGGCTCGCTCCCACAATGGATTGGTGTACATCTGCGAAAGATAGGCCGGCTGTCAGGCCGCCTTCGCAGGCAAGCCAGCTCCCACAGGTTTGATTGGTGTACATCTGCGGGAGATAGTCCGGCTGTCAGGCCGCCATCGCGAGCAGGCTCGCTCCCACAATAGTTGGGCGGATACACCTTATGAAACACCCGCTAACAACCGCCCCCCATTGAAACCACCCACCACCTGCCCCATCTATCCCTCATACCCCATTGCGCAGGTGCCCCATGAGCGACCAGCAAGAATTCCCGGATAACCCGAGCGACTACGCCGACCCCGAACACGCCGAACACCCTACCTCAGCAGGCAAAGGCCTGGCCCTGCCCGGCCAGAACCTGCCGGACAAGGTCTACATCATCCCGATCCACAACCGCCCGTTCTTCCCCGCGCAAGTACTGCCGGTGATCGTCAACGAAGAACCCTGGGCCGAAACCCTCGACCTGGTCGCCAAGTCCGAACATCACTCGCTCGCGCTGTTCTTCATGGACAGCCCGCAAGAAGACCCACGGCACTTCGACACCTCCGCCCTGCCGCTTTACGGCACCCTGGTGAAGATCCATCACGCCAGCCGCGAAAACGGCAAACTGCAATTCGTCGCCCAGGGCCTGACCCGCGTACGCCTCAAGACCTGGCTAAAGCACCATCGCCCACCGTACCTGGTGGAAGTCGAATACCCGCACCAGCCAAGCGAGCCGACCGATGAGGTCAAGGCCTACGGCATGGCGCTGATCAACGCGATCAAGGAACTGCTGCCGCTCAACCCGCTGTACAGCGARGAGCTGAAAAACTACCTCAACCGCTTCAGCCCCAACGATCCGTCGCCACTGACCGACTTCGCCGCCGCCCTGACCTCGGCCACCGGCAGCGAGCTGCAAGAAGTGCTCGACTGCGTGCCAATGCTCAAGCGCATGGAAAAAGTCCTGCCGATGCTGCGCAAGGAAGTCGAAGTCGCGCGCTTGCAGAAAGAAATCTCTGCCGAAGTGAACCGCAAGATCGGCGAACACCAGCGCGAGTTTTTCCTCAAGGAACAACTCAAGGTCATCCAGCAGGAACTGGGGCTGACCAAGGACGACCGCAGCGCCGACGTCGAGCAGTTCGAGCAGCGGCTGGTGGGCAAGGTCCTGCCGCCACAGGCACAGAAACGCATTGAAGAGGAAATGAACAAGCTGTCGATCCTCGAAACCGGCTCGCCGGAATACGCCGTCACCCGCAACTACCTGGAGTGGGCGACAGCAGTGCCGTGGGGCGTTTATGGCGAGGACAAACTCGACCTCAAACACGCGCGCAAAGTCCTCGACCAACACCACGCAGGGCTCGACGACATCAAGGACCGGATCCTCGAATTCCTTGCGGTCGGCGCCTACAAAGGTGAGATCGCCGGTTCCATCGTGTTGCTGGTCGGTCCACCGGGCGTGGGCAAGACCAGCGTCGGTAAATCCATCGCCGAGTCGCTGGGACGGCCGTTCTATCGCTTCAGCGTCGGCGGTATGCGCGACGAAGCCGAGATCAAGGGCCATCGCCGCACCTACATCGGCGCGCTGCCGGGCAAACTGGTCCAGGCGTTGAAAGACGTTGAAGTGATGAACCCGGTGATCATGCTCGACGAAATCGACAAGATGGGCCAAAGCTTCCAGGGCGACCCAGCCTCGGCGCTACTGGAAACCCTGGACCCGGAACAGAACGTCGAATTCCTCGACCATTACCTGGACCTGCGCCTGGACCTGTCGAAAGTGCTGTTCGTCTGCACCGCCAACACCCTGGACTCGATTCCAGGTCCCTTGCTCGACCGGATGGAAGTGATTCGCCTGTCGGGCTACATCACCGAAGAAAAGGTCGCCATTGCCAAGCGTCACCTGTGGCCAAAACAGCTTGAGAAAGCCGGGGTGTCGAAAACCAGCCTGTCCATCAGCGACAGCGCGCTGAGAGCCCTGATCGACGGTTATGCCCGCGAAGCCGGGGTGCGCCAGTTGGAAAAACAACTGGGCAAACTGGTGCGCAAAGCGGTGGTGAAGCTGATCGACGAACCGAAAGCTGTGATCAAGATCGGCCCCAAAGACCTCGAAGCCTCACTCGGCATGCCGGTGTTCCGCAACGAACAAGTGCTGTCCGGCACCGGGGTCATCACCGGTCTGGCCTGGACCAGCATGGGCGGCGCGACCTTGCCGATCGAAGCCACGCGCATTCACACCCTCAACCGCGGCTTCAAGCTCACCGGGCAATTGGGTGACGTGATGAAGGAATCGGCCGAGATCGCCTACAGCTACGTCAGCTCGCACCTCAAGCAATTCGGTGGCGATGCGAAGTTCTTTGACGAAGCGTTCATCCACCTCCACGTGCCGGAAGGTGCAACACCGAAAGACGGCCCAAGCGCCGGCGTGACCATGGCCAGCGCCCTGCTCTCACTGGCGCGCAACCAGCCGCCGAAAAAAGGCGTGGCCATGACCGGCGAACTGACCCTGACCGGGCATGTGCTGCCGATTGGCGGGGTCCGCGAGAAAGTGATCGCGGCGCGGCGACAGAAGATCTTCGAACTGATCTTGCCGGAGTCCAATCGCGGCAGTTTTGAGGAACTGCCGGATTACTTGAAAGAGGGGATTACCGTGCACTTTGCCAAGCGCTTTGCGGATGTGGCGAAGGTGTTGTTCTGATCGACTGCTTCACCGCATTTTAGCGATAGCTCCATCAGCGCCGCTTGTCGGAACTGGTATTTCTAACAGGTGGCGCTTATCTTCGAACTTGATAAAACGGTTACTCACCCCACGTTCAATAGTGAGCAATCATGGAAAAGAAAGCCGTTGTATTGGCCCCTCCCGTTATCTTGAGTCCAACAGAGAGGGATGAGGTTGAAACGCTGGAGCTGAAAGGGACTGGCGAAGTCGGGTGCGCAATTTTCGTAAACTCGAACTTCATGAACCCGGCTCACTGGGAAAGAGTGACCAACGTGGAGCAGGATGGGAGCTGGAAATATTCCAACCCATCAGACCACTTTGAGTCCCCTAAACAAGATGCCTGGATTCGTGTAAGGCAGGAACATTGGAACGGCGAAACATCAGAGCCAAGCCCAACGGTATTCTTCACAAAATTGCTCGCGCCATCAGCCATTGCAGAACCCTCTGCTGGAGGGTCGCTTCCCAGGCTCGACCAAATCATTAAAGGGACATCTTATAGTTTCAGTAACACCGTCGAAATTGAACTGACGCTGAAGTCTTCCCCAATCATCACATATCAGCACAGCGTAACTCCCGATCTAGGCGGGTGGTGGAGTGCGACACCCAAATGGTCTCTTACGCCTGGTTCATATGAACTGAAGACCCGGCAGTTTTCTAGCGTACACACATCTCGCTGGAGTGACCCGACAGCTATAACCGTTGAGTGACGCCAACTCACGCGCACAAAAAACAGCGAGCTAACCTGAGATCAGTTCATCGGTCACACTTTGTCTCATCTTCGGTTATGCTCGCCGTTCGTCGTGAATACCGGAGCTGCTGACCTTATGTCCCCCACCCGCCTGTTTGTCCCCCTGAGCCTCGCCCTGCTGGCCGCCTGCGCCAGTCAACCAAAACAGAACGTGACGGTGGAAAAACAAAGCGAATGCCCGGTGCAACTGAACAACGGGCAACACCTGATCCTGACCCTGCCAAGCAACCCGACCACCGGTTATCGCTGGGCGATCCAGGATTCGGCTGGCGGTGTGCTGCGGGCGATCAGCCCCGAGGTTTACAGCAACCCGGAGAACACCGGGTTGGTGGGCAGTGGCGGGCAATCGACCTGGCGCTTTCAAGCCTTCGCCGCAGGCAACGGGCGTTTGCGCCTGACTTATCAACAGCCGTGGGAACCGGAAGTCGAACCTGCGCAAACTTTCGACTGCGCGATTTCGGTCAACTGAACATGGGCTGGCTGATTCTGGCGCTGATGGGCGCGGTGACGTTTCTTTACGGAGTGAGCATTCACGCCGCGTTGCTGTGCCTAGTGGTCAAACCGTTGCCGGTGCTGGCGCTGCTCGGCTGGTTGCACGACGCGCCGCCCAGCGACTATCGGCGCTGGATCAGCCTTGGCCTGATGTTTTCGGTGCTCGGCGATGTGCTGTTGGCGTGGCCGGGGGATTTGTTCGTGTTTGGCCTGGGCGCGTTTCTGGTCGCGCACCTGGTGTACTTGAAAGCCTATTTGAGTGATTGCCGACGCCTGGCGCTGGCGCCTCTGATGCTCGCGCTCGGGGTTGGCGCGCTGTTGCTGGGGATTCTGATCAGCCATGGCCTGGGGCCGTTGCTGGTTCCGGTGATCGTTTATGGCGTGGCCATCAGCGCCATGCTTTGGCGTGCCCTGGCCCGTTTGGGCAGCGACGTGCCCAAGCGTTCGGCACTGTTGGCGGCCGGTGGTGCGCTGGCGTTTGTGTTCTCCGACAGCGTGATCGGCATCAGCCGTTTTGTCGTGCCGTTCCAGGCGGCGCCCTACGTGATCATCCTCAGCTACTGGCTGGGGCAATGGGGGATTACCGCGTCGGCGTTCTCCCAACAACGCGGCAAACAACACTCCCTGTAGCAGCTGGCGAAGCCTGCGTTCGGCTGCGAAGCAGTCGTAATCCTCACACCGCGCTGCTTCAGGTGTATTGGTGTCGCCCGTATTGCGAGGGCTCCGCCCTCGAACGCAGGCTTCGCCAGCTGCTACGGAGGTCGTGTACTTCGCGAACGCGGTTTATCAGACAACCCGCGCATCCACGCGCCAAGTTGGCTAAAATGCCGGCCTTTTCCACATCCGCCGCTGGAACCGCCGTGAGCAAAGAATCCGATCGCCTTTTCGCCCAGCCTTTGGCCCAGGTGCCTGACTTCGCCTTTAACGAGGACGTGGTGCGGGTGTTCCCGGACATGATCAAGCGCTCGGTGCCGGGTTACCCGACCATTGTCGAAAACCTCGGCGTGCTCGCGGCGCAGTTCGCCCAACCGGGTAGCGTGCTCTACGATCTCGGTTCGTCGCTTGGCGCGGTGACCCAGGCCCTGCGCCGTCACGTGCGCACCGACGGTTGCCGGGTAATCGCGGTGGATAACTCGGCGGCGATGGTCGAGCGTTGCCGCGAATACCTCAACGGCCAGGACTCGATGTTCCAGGAGCTGTTGCCGGTTGACGTGATCGAAGGCGACATTCTCGCGCTGGAGTTCAAACCGGCCTCGGTGGTGGCGCTGAACTTCACCCTGCAATTCATCGCCCCGGACCAACGCCTGGCACTGCTCGGACGCATCCGCCAGTCGCTGTTGCCAGGCGGTGCATTGATCCTTTCGGAGAAGCTGCGTTTCGAAGATGCCGAAGAACACGCGCTGCTCACCGACCTGCACATCGCCTTCAAACGCGCCAACGGCTACAGCGAACTGGAAATCGCCCAGAAGCGCAGCGCCATCGAAAACGTCATGAAGCCCGACAGCCTCCAGGAACACCGCGAACGCCTGCTGGCCGCCGGGTTCTCGAAAGTCGTGCCGTGGTTCCAGTGTCTTAACTTTGCCTCGTTGATTGCCTTGCCATGATTGATCTGTCTCCCCTCGCCCGCCGTCTGGCCGGCACACCACTGGCCGATTGGGCCAACACCCTGCAAGCGCAACTCGACGCAAAAATGGAAAAAGGTCACGGCGATCTGGAGCGCTGGCAGAGTGCGCTGGACGCCCTGCCAAAGCTCCAGCCGAGTGAAGTCGACCTGCTGAACGGCCTGACCCTCGACACCGATTGCGACGATGAAACCCGCGTGCAAATGCGTACCGCATTGATGGGTTTGTCGCCTTGGCGCAAAGGCCCGTTCGACCTGTTCGGCGTGCACGTCGACACCGAATGGCGTTCGGACTGGAAGTGGTCGCGGGTCGCCCCGCACCTCGACCTCAAGGGTAAACGCATCCTCGATGTCGGCTGCGGCAACGGTTACTACATGTGGCGCATGCTCGGCGCGGGTGCCGACAGCGTGATCGGCGTCGACCCGAACTGGCTGTTTTTCTGCCAGTTCCAGGCGGTGCAGCGTTACCTGGCCGAGCCCAACGCCTGGCACCTGCCATTTCCTTTTGAAGACCTGCCACCAAATCTGGAAGGCTTCGACACCGTGTTCTCCATGGGCGTGTTCTACCACCGCCGCTCGCCGATCGAGCATTTGCTGGCGCTGAAGGATTGCCTGGTCAAGGGCGGTGAGCTGGTGCTGGAAACGCTGGTGATCGAAGGCGATGAGCAGCAAGTGCTGGTGCCGGAAGACCGCTATGCGCAGATGCGCAACGTCTGGTTCCTGCCGTCGGTGCCGGCGCTGATGCTCTGGTTGCGCCGTGCCGGATTCAGCGATGTGCGCTGTGTGGATGTCAGTGTGACCACGGTTGAAGAACAACGCGGGACCGAGTGGATGAAGTATCAGTCGCTGAGCGACTTCCTCGATCCCGAGGACCACAGCAAGACCATTGAAGGTCTGCCGGCACCGATGCGCGCGGTGATCGTCGCCAAAAAATAACGCCCAATCTCCCTGCCAATGGAGATCCCCCCTGTGGGAGCGAGCCTGCTCGCGATAGCGGACTGTCATTCAACATTGTTGTTGACTGAAAGGGCCTCATCGCGAGCAGGCTCGCTCCCACATTGGTTGGGTGTTTAGTCTGCTGGTTTGGCGCGTCGGGCTTTGAAGAACTCGCTTAGCACCGTGCCGCACTCTTCGGCCAATACCCCGCCTTCGACCAGCACCCGGTGGTTGAGAAAGCCCTGGGTGAAGAACTGCCCCTGGCTTTGCACGATCCCGGCCTTGGGCTCCAGCGCCCCATAAACCACCCGCGCAATCCGTGAATGCACGATCAAACCGGCGCACATGCTGCACGGTTCCAGCGTGACGTACAGCGTGCTGCCCGGCAGGCGATAGTTGCTCACGGCCTGCGCCGCAGCGCGGATCGCGACCATTTCGGCGTGGGCGCTGGGGTCGCTGCCGCTGATCGGGCAATTGAAGCCGCGACCGATGATTTCACCGTCCTGCACCAGCACCGCGCCCACCGGAACTTCACCGAGGGCGGCACCTTGCGCGGCCAGCGCCAGGGCCTCACGCATGAAGTCCTGATCGCGGCTACGGTCGATGATCTTCGCGGGGCGTATCTGACGCATCAAGCCACCTCGATGGCGGCCATCAGGCCGGTTTCCATATGGTCGATCACATGGCAGTGGAACATCCACACCCCCGGATTATCCGCCACCAGCGCCACCTGGGCGCGTTCGTTCTTGCCCAGCAGGTAGGTGTCGGTGAAATACGGGATGATCTTTTTGCGGTTCGAGGCAATGACCTTGAAGCTCATGCCGTGCAAGTGAACCGGGTGCTGGTACTGGGTCATGTTCTTCAATTCGAAAATGTAGCTTTTGCCCTTCGCAAGCTTGGCAATCGGGCGGTCGGCGCAGGTTTTGTCGGTGATGTCCCAGGCCTTGCCGTTGATCTGCCAGAGGCTCGGCGGCTTGCCATTATCGACGTTCACCGACACCGATCCAACCCACTCGAAATTGAAATTGAGCTTCTCGGCATTGGCCAGGTCCGGCTCGGAAATCGGGTTGGCCGGCAGCGCCGGTGGCCACTGGGTTGGTGCGTCATTGTTGACCACCGAACGCAAGGTGCCAATGCGCACCGGCCCGTTACGCAGCGACAATTCTTCACCCGCCGCCGGGGCCTTGATCGCCAGGCAAATCCGCATGCCGGGGCCCAGCCAGTATTCCTTACCCAGCGGACGTGGCTCGATCGGGTTGCCGTCGAGCGCGTAGATCTGCGCTTCGACGCCCGGAATGTTGAGGCGGTAAGTCAGGGTGTTGTCGAGATTCAACAAGCGTACCCGAGTGATCTGCCCGGCCGGCAAGTCGATCACCGGCAGCGGTACTCCATTGATGGTCGCCAGACGCCCGGCCGTGCCGCCGCGCGCCGCTTCACGCGGAATGCTGAACGGCACGAAAGCGCCTTCTTCATCGACGTGCCAGCTTTTCAGGCTAAGGGTCTTCTCGTACTTGAAACTGGTGGGCTCGCGTTCTTCGATGATCAGCGGCCCGACCAACCCGCGCCCCAGCTCTTCGCTGCTGTTCACGTGCGGGTGATACCAGTAGCTGCCAGCGTCCGGCACGCGGAATTTGTAGTCGAAATACTCGCCCGGCAGCACCGGCAATTGGGAGACGTACGGCACGCCGTCCATCTCCAGCGGCAAACGGATACCGTGCCAGTGAATGGTGGTGGGCACCGGCAGATGGTTGATGAAGCGCACCCGCAGCCATTCGCCCTGACGTACCCGCAGTTCCGTCCCCGGCGCCGACGGACCAAAGGCCCAGGCCTCGGTTTTGTGCCCCGGCACCAGCTCGACATCCAGCGGCGCGGCGATCAGTTCGTAGTCATGACCCGCGTTGGCGTCGGCCATTTTCCTCAGCCAGTAACGCGATGCACCACCCGCCCCGACGCCCACCACTGCCAGACCGGCCAGACCACCCAGTATTTGTCGACGGGTAAAGGACATGAACTCAACAACCTCACGTATCAGCGGCAGGCCTGTGCCCGCAAAAGGCGAATACGATACACCTGCGGATGAGAAACAGTAAGGGCAACGCGGTGGATGGCAGGTCTTGCTTTGGGGTTGGGTCAGGAAGCCACCCCTCACCCCAACCCTCTCCCCAGAGGGGAGAGGGGGCAGATATTTATCGTTCTTGAGGCCTGAGTTCGACTCGAAATCGCAGGTCGCCGTAAACCTTCAGAAACCCACGGTCAGTCCCCTCTCCCCTTTGGGGAGAGGGTTAGGGTGAGGGGTGGTTCTTGAGGCAAACGCCCAGCTCAAGCCACCGACAATCCCACGATCAAATGCACCACCCCACCCGCCAACGTCATCACCCCCGGCACACCCGCTGCACGCAAGGCCATCGCGTCCAGCAGCGCGGCATCTTTCAACTCCACCCGCACCCGCGTCAGTGCCAGGCGCTGTTGGGATTTGAGGTTATCCACACCGCCCAGCGCGGCCACCACATTCGCGGCCAAACCCGAGGCAGGTTGGGCAACCCGCTTCGGTTCATCCACCACCAGGTCCGGGGTCAATGCCTTCCAGAACGCCCGTTGCATTTTCTCGAACATGTTCAGTTCTCCAACACCTGTGAAGTTTCGACCATCGCCTGCTGCACACTCAACGCCTCGCGGACCTGCTCGGCGCTTTCCAGCCCGAGCACCTGATGCGCGATGGCCTGACAGTCGCTGAGTTCGACCTCGCGAATCGCCGCCTTGATCGCCGGAATCAGCGGCACGCTGACCGACAGCTCATCCACCCCCAGCCCCAGCAACAGCGGCACCGCCAAGGTCTCCGACGCCAGTGCGCCACACACCCCGACCCACTTGCCATGGGCATGGGCGGCCTTCACGGTGCTGGCGATCAAGCGCAGCACCGATGGGTGAAAACTGTCGGCCTGACTGGCCAGGCGCGGGTGATCGCGGTCCATGGCCAGGGTGTACTGAGTCAGGTCGTTGGTGCCAATGGAAAAGAAATCCACCTCGGGCGCAAACAGGTCCGCCATCAGCGCCGCTGCCGGGACTTCGATCATGATGCCCAGTTTCGGCAGCTCCTCGATCCCCAGCGCCAGCGCCTCTTCTTCAAGCATCAGCCGCGCCAGACGCAGCTCCGACAGCTGGCTGACCATCGGCAACATGATATGCAGACGGGCCAGACCGGCGCTGCTCAGAATCGCCCGGAACTGCTCACGCAGCAGTTGCGGACGCTCCAGGCACAGGCGAATCCCGCGCATCCCCAGAAACGGATTGGCCTCGCTGTCCATCGGCACGTAGGCCAAGGGTTTGTCGCCGCCGACATCCAGCGTGCGCACCACCAGATTGCGCTGCGGGCCCAGTGCGCGGGCGATGGCGCTGTAGGTGCCGGCCTGTTCATCGTGACTCGGCGCCACGCTGCGCTGCTGATACAAAAACTCCGAACGCAACAGGCCGATACCTTCAGCCCCGAGGCTCACGGCCTGCTCGGTTTCGGCCAGCGAAGCCACATTGGCCGTGACTTCAAAGTGATGACCGTCGAGAGTGACGGCGGCCCGTGCAGCGTGTTCCAGCTCGTGTTGATGACGCAGGCGTTGCTGCTGGCGCTTGGCGTGCAACTGCTCGATGACCGACACCGCCGGGTCCAGGTGCAATTCGCCCTTGTCCGCATCGAGCAACACTCGGGTGCCACTGGCCAGTGACAGCACTTGCAGCGGTAAACCACACACCGCCGGCAAACCCAGGGCCCGGGCGAGAATCGCCACATGGCTGGTGGCACCTCCGCCGACGGTGGCGAAGCCCAACACTTTGCCGGTGTCCAGCGCAGCGGTCTGCGACGGTGTCAGTTGTTCGGCAATCAAGATCGCCTGATCCGGCAACTCCCAGACACCGTCCGGCACTCCGAGAATCAGCTTGAGCACACGCTGACCGACGTCCATCAGGTCCAATGCCCTCTCGGCCAGCAACGTGCTGCCCAGCGACTTGAACAACGTCGCGGTGGCTTCGGTGGCGCTGTTCCAGGCAAACGCCGCGCTCTTGCCCTCAGCGATCAGGGCATGGGCCTGTTCCAGCAGGCTCGGGTCTTCCAGCAACTCCTGATGCGCCTTGAAGATGTCCGCCTGCGCCTCGCCCGCCGCGTTGTCACGCAAGCGTTGCAGCGCCTGTGTCGCGTGCCTCAGCGAACGTTCCAGCGACTCGCGCTCCACCTGTTGATCGGCGGCAAACTCAGGCATTTCCAGAGCACGTTCCGCCACTTGCACCACGTACCCGAAAGCGGAACCCGCCGAAGCGCAGACACCACGCAGCAGCTTCGCCGACACCTCCGGCGCCTGAACCCAACAACGCTACGCGGATCGCCCAGGCTCAGGCGCAACAACGGCTGCGCACAGGCCACCAGACCGCTGTCCGGTGTCAGCAGACTGAAGGGCTCGCCGCTGACCACCAGCATCAAGGTCAACAGGCTGCGGGCATGCAGGGCGATATAGTCGGCATCGAACTCGATCAACGGCTGCCCGGCCTCGACACGCTGGCCCTGCTCGACCAAGGCGCTGAACCCTTGGCCTTTCAGGTTCACGGTGTCCAGGCCGATGTGCAGCAACACCTGCACACCGCTGTCATCGGTGATGCTGATCGCATGGCCGCTGTGTTGAAGATTGCTGACGACGCCGGCCAACGGTGCGCAAAGGACCTGCGAGGTCGGATCGATGCACAGGCCGTCGCCGATCACCCGGCTGGCGAACACCGGATCCGGTACGTGATCAAGCGGCATCAGCACCCCGGACAGCGGCGCCAGCAATTGCAAGGGTTGGGTTAGGGTCATGACTTCACCTGCGGTTTTGTTCTGTATAGATACATTGAGCAGCACTGCACCCTGTAGCAGCTGCCGAAGGCGGCGTTCGGCTGCGCAGCAGTCGTAAAATCAGGCACCTCGGTGATTCAGGCAGACCGAGGATGCAGGATTCACGACTGCTCCGCAGCCGAACGCCGGCTGCGCCAGCTGCTACGAAAGTACGTTGAGCCTGCTGCTGATTACCGTACTTATTTCCACCAGTACTCGACCTGCAATCCGACGTTCGCGCCATGCAGTGCCGTGCCGAACGCGCCGGTATCGGACAACGCCGAACCTTGCGCCAGTTCATTGGCCGCACGCTTGGCCGCCTCGTTCCAGCTGGCATAGGTGTAGTACAAACGCACCTCGGGGCGTTCCCAGAAACCCGGACCTTTGGGCGACCAGGTCGGGGCAAAAGTGAATTTGCTCAGCTTGCGCGTACCGCCCGGAGCTTCGACCTGATCGTGCCCCAGCTCAGTCACCAGTTTGAATTGATCGGTGATCGCGTACGCCGGACGAATGCCGAGGGAAATCCAGTTCTGGCCGTTACCGTCCGGGCGGATGTCCTTCTGATAGACCGCTTCGACCTGACCACCAAAACGCGGCGTCAGTTGCCAGTCGAAGAACTCCACCAGGCGGTAGCTCTTGTTGCGGTCATCCAGCCCCACATCGCCGGTGTAGCCCAACCCGGTGCCGGGGCCTTCGCCGTATTGCAACGCCAGTTTGTTCTTGCCGCCGAAAAAGTCTTTCTGCACATGTTGGGCGGTGATTGCCCAGCCTGCGTGCGCGTCGCGACGGTCGGGCTTGTCGATGTAGCTCAGRCCAAACTCCAGCTCCCCACCAGGGTTGGCATCAAAGCCTGAGACGTTGAAATCGTGTCGAGTGACGTAGTCCTTCTGGTACAGGTTGTCCTTGCGCGAAAACGCGTAGCTGTATTTCAGGTCGCCAATCTTCACGTCCTCGATACCGCCACCCGTGGCGCTCTGGTTCCAGTAGTAGAAGTCGGAAATATGGATGTCGTTTCGTTTGTAGTAGCGCCGACCGGCCCACAGCGAACCGCCATTGAGGCTCGGCAGGTTCGACCATTGCGCATACATCTGCGGCATCCGCACCGAGCCGTTGTCACCCTGGAACGTCAGGTTGCGGTCGTACTGGTTGTACAGCGAAGCCATGCCATCGACGCTGAGCACCGAGCCGTCATCGAGGGTCAGCAGGTTCTGACGCAATTCCAGCTCCGCGTACTGTTCGCACTCGTTACCCAAACGGTACTTCGACTCTGCGCCGGGCAGTTTGAAACACGATTGCGAGCCGCCATTGACCGTGCTCCCGACGCCGCTGCGCAGGTAGCCGGCGAACTCCAGAGCGTGGGCCGAGAACGGCAATACCAGGCACACGCACGATGCCGCAAGGCTGCGATTTATTGTTGTTTTCAAGAGCCACCCCATTATTTTTATTGTGCTCATCCGGCAAAACCTGCGCGCAAAAAGCCCCCGCGCAGTGCCCTGCGAGTTGTTTGAAAAGCCTGTTGTTTAGTGGTCGGTCAGGTGCAGAACGAACGACTCGTAAGGCCGCAGGAACAGCTGCTGCTTGCGCACCTCACAGCCCGGGTAGTTGCTGATCACCAAGCGTTGCACCATGCAGTCGGTGATCACCCGCTCCGGCAGCTCGACTTCGCACGCCGAGCCATAGAAGTTGTTCACCACCAACAGCCGCTCGCCTTCGCCTTCACGCAGGTACACCCAGACCTGTTTGTGCGTGGGCAAGAGCTGGCGATACACGCCGTCCTGGATCAGCGGTTCGCTGCGGCGCAAGGCAATCAGTTGGCGATAGTGGTGCAGCACCGAAGTCGCGTCGTCGAGCTGGTTGTCGACGTTGATCTGCGTGGCGTTGGCCGGCACGCCGATCCACGGCTCGGCGCTGCTGAAACCGGCATTGGGTAACGCGCTCCACTGCATGGGAGTGCGACTGTTGTCGCGGGACTTCTGCATGATCGCCGCCATGCTCGATGACTCGGACTCGCCCGCCTCGCGCTTGAGGCGATAGATGTTCAGGGTTTCGACATCCCGGTACTGCTCGATGCGCTCGAAGCCCGGGTTGGTCATGCCCAACTCTTCACCCTGATAGATGAACGGCGTGCCCTGCAAAAAGTGCAGTGCGGTGCCGAGCATCTTCGCCGAAACCACCCGGTGTTCACCGTCATCGCCAAACCGCGACACCACTCGCGGCTGATCGTGGTTACACCAGAACAGCGCATTCCAGCCGCCACCGGCCTGCATCCCGGTCTGCCAGTCGGAAAGGATGCGCTTGAGTTCAAGAAAATCGAAATCGGCGCGAATCCATTTCTGCATATTGGGGTAATCGACTTTCAGGTGATGAAAGTTGAAGGTCATCGACAGCTCTTTCGAGTCCGGTCGCGAATAGCGGATGCAGTGCTCAAGGCTGGTGGAAGACATCTCGCCGACGTTGATCAGGTCATGACCTTCGAAGACTTCGCGGTGCATTTCCTGCAAGTACTCATGCACGTTCGGGCCGTCGGTGTAGAAGCGTCGGCCGTCGGTGTGGTCTTCGGGGAAGTCCGCCGGTTTGGAGATCAGGTTGATCACATCCAGACGGAAACCGCCCACGCCTTTGTCACGCCAGAAGCGCATCAGTTTGAAGACTTCAGCACGGACCTGCGGGTTGTCCCAGTTGAGGTCGGCCTGGGTGTGGTCGAACAGGTGCAGGAAGTACTGACCGGTTTGCGCCTCGTATTCCCAGGCCGAGCCGCCGAACTTGGACTCCCAGTTGTTCGGCTGGTCGCGCCAGATGTAGAAGTCACGGTACGGGTTATCAAGACTGCTGCGCGCTTGCTGAAACCAGCTGTGCTCGATGGAGGTGTGGTTGACCACAATATCGAGCATCAGCTTGATCCCGCGCTTGCCGGCCTCGGCAATCAGCAACTCGCAGTCGGCCATGGTCCCGTAGCTCGGGTCGATGGCGTAGTAGTCGCTGATGTCGTAGCCGTTGTCGCGTTGCGGCGACCGCAGGAACGGGGTGATCCACAGGCAGTCGACCCCCAGCCATTGCAGGTAATCGAGCTTGGCCACCACCCCGAGCAAATCGCCCGTGGGGTTGCCGGCGTGGCTGTGAAAGCTTTTCGGGTAGATCTGGTAGATCACCGAACGCTGCCAGTCTTGCATGGCGCAAATCCTTCAGTAAGTTTTGTACTGGCCGTAAGGGCCTCATCGCGAGCAGGCTCGCTCCCACAATGAAATGCGAAACCCTGTGGGAGCGAGCCTGCTCGCGATAGCGATCTGTCAGGCAACGCGATACCCGGGCCGAACGATTTTCATGCTCATGCCACAGGTCAAAACAAACGGCACGACCATGGCGACAACCATCCCGACCACAAACATCGGAATGAACTGCGGGATGATCGAGATGAATCCGGGCAAGCCACCGACACCAATCGCCGAGGCCTGAACCTTGTTCAGCGACAGGAACATGCAGCCCAGCGCCGAGCCGGTCAGTGCCGCGTAGAACGGAAACTTGTAGCGCAGGTTGACGCCGAACATCGCCGGTTCAGTGATGCCGAAATAGGCGGAAATCGCCGAGGTCGAAGCCATGCTTTTGTCCCGCGCACTGCGGGTCATGTAGAACACCCCGAGTGCCGCGCTGCCCTGAGCAAGGTTGGACATGACAATCATCGGCCAGATGAACGTGCCGCCCTGAGTCGAGATCAACTGCAGGTCCACCGCAAGGAACATGTGGTGCATGCCGGTGATCACCAACGGCRCATACAGCAGACCGAAAATCGCCCCGCCAACCATCGGCGCCAGGTCGAACAAGGTCACCACGCCTTCGGTGATCAGAATCCCCAGGTGGCGGGTCACCGGACCGATCACGGCCAGCGCCAACACCCCGGTCACGACGATGGTGGTAATCGGCACCACCAGCAGTTGGATGGCATTCGGCACCCGTGCCCGCAGCCATTTTTCAATGACGCTCATGACGTAGGCGGCCATCAGGATCGGCAGGATCTGGCCCTGATAACCGACCTTCTCGATCTTGAACCAGCCAAGAATATCGAAGTACGGCAGGCTCTGGCCGTCCAGCCCGGCCACCGCCTTGCCGTAGTTCCAGGCGTTCAGCAGATCCGGGTGAACCAGCATCAGGCCGAGCACGATGCCGAGGATTTCACTGCCACCAAAACGCTTGGCCGCCGACCAGCCGACCAGCGCCGGGAGGAACACGAACGAGGTGTTGGCCATCAGATTGATCAGGCTCCAGACACCGTCCAGCGTCGGGTAGGCTTCAAGCAGGGTCTTGCCGGCAATGAACATGCCTTTGGCACCGATCAGGTTGTTCACGCCCATCAACAGGCCGGCAATGATCAGCGCCGGCAGAATCGGCATGAACACATCGGAGAACACCCGCACCAGACGCTGCATGGCGTTGGTCTTGTCGGCGCCCTTTTGTTTCACATCGGCGATGGTCGACGCGGCGAGACCGGTCTGTTGGCGTAGCGCGGCGTAGACCTTCTCGACCTCGCCGGGACCGATGACCACCTGAAACAGGCCGCCGGTGAAAAACGAGCCTTTGACCAGGTCGATCTGGTTCAGCGTCGCGCTGTCGACCCGCTGCGGGTCTTTGAGGGCCAGGCGCRGACGCGTGACGCAATGCGCGGCCTGTTCAAGGTTGTCAGCACCACCGAGGCTATGAAGCAGCTCGCTGGCGATAGTCGGGTAATCGTGGCTCATGCTTTTTCATCCACTGTGTTTTTTTGTTGTTGGCAGCATGCCGAAGCGAAAAGTACTCGTCTGTACGAGTTAATGCAACAACTCGTACAGACGAGTTTCAATTTGTTTACTCACAAGCCGACCAGTGGCCCAATTTCCCACGGGCGAGTATTTCAACGCCAAATGGACAAACCCCACCTCTGCCCTTAAGGTTCCTGCCTTGAGCACAACGCAGCCACTACCATGAGCAAATACAACCAGATCTACAGCGATCTGCTTGCCAGTATCACCACCGAACGCCTGGAACGCGGCGCGCGGTTGCCTTCCGAAACCGAATTGATGGACAGCTACCAGGCCAGTCGCGGCACCGTGCGCAAGGCTATCGAACTGCTTCAGGAACGCGGCTTCGCCCAGAAAGTCCACGGTAAAGGCACCTTCGTACTGTCGACCAACCCGATCGAATTCCAGCTCGGCGGCATCGTCAGTTTTCAGGAAACCTACCCAAGGCTCGGCAACGACGTCAGCACCGAGGTCGTGGAGTTCGAACAGATCCCCCTGCAAGGCGCCTTGCTCGAACACCTGAAAGCTGAAGAAGGCAGCCTGATCACGCGGATCAAGCGCGTGCGTCGAATCGACGGCAAGCGGGTGATCCTCGACATCAACCACTTCGTCGCCGACCTGATTCCGGGGCTGAACCGCGAGATCGCCGAGCACTCGATCTACGCCTTCATCGAGCAGACCCTGCAACTGCAAATCGCCTACGCCCAACGCACCATCGAAGCGGTGCCGCGCAGCAAGGATGACCAGCAGCACCTGGACCTCGACGGCCAGAGCCATGTGATCGTGGTCAGCAACCAGACCTTTTTGCAGGATGGCCGCCAGTTCGAATACACCGAATCGCGGCATACCCTGGACAAGTTCTACTTTTCTGATGTGGCGCGGCGCTGACCCTACACCTTCCGGAATCGTGTTTGAGCATAACTATGTAGTGCACTTCCCTTGAGCAAATGAGCAATCCTCTCAGCCCATTTCTCAAGGAGCGAGAACATGCCTACCGATCAAACACGTGAAACGCTGCCCGATAACACAGACAAACAACACCTGCTGAGCATCGCGCCCGTCATCGTGACTGCCTGTCCCGACCTGCACGAAGAAGCCCATGGGATGGCCACCGAAATCCTGAAAAAACACGGCGTTACCGGCCTGGACCCCGATCAGGTCTGGTGGCATCGTTTTGGCAATGTCACGGCCAGCAGCACCAAAACCTTCCTGGGTTGGGAGCACTACCCTAAACCCACTCAGTCAATGACCCTGACGCAACTGGTCATTCATCGGTATTACGTCACCGATCAGGACTACTTCGATCAGCTGGACTGTTACGGCGGGTTTTACACCGCCGATGCAACCGCCAGCATTTACAACGAAACCAACGAAGTGCGGATGTACCCCAGCGCCGTGCTCAAGGACTTCTGGCACGAGACCTTCAGCGATCGGTATCTGGCCAAGCTGAACGCCTACTGGAGCGTGCATTTTGATGACTACCGGGCCCTGGCGAAATGCAACTACCTGAGTAAAGCCGTCGAGGCACGGGAAAACGGTACGCTGCAGGAGGAAGAGTTTCAGACCGTTATCCGGGCCGTCGCCGCAGACAAAAACTGGCCGCTGACCCTGGAGAACGTGCGTGCGCAAACCTCAGCACCCGCCGATCTGCGGGTGTGCGCCCTGGATGTAGCCGGGCATGTCGCCACCGATATCCTGCGTATCGATGACGGTAGCGGACGGCAAATCACCTATGTTCCCGGCGCCACTGATGCGTTCCACGTGCACCCGACGCTGACGGACATGCATTGGTGGATCCTGCTGCAAATGAACGATGACACGCGCTATGCCGAATTCATGACGCATTTCCCGCTGTCGGTGCGCCAGGAGATCCACGACAACATCACGCCGCTGATGAACCAGTTGGTGGGCACGTGGGGTAAATACGATCACCATCTGATCAATCAAAAAAACATCACCGTCAGCGGTGACGCGTTTTCCTGGCTGAGCCGTAATGTGCAGAGCGCAATGTCGCAAGAGGCCGATCTGTCCCTGGTGACCAACGGACAACTGCGTAAAGG
>NZ_JBFTLU010000101.1:0-31846 GCF_056396605.1 Pseudomonas sp. 05T35 | reverse complement strand
AGCCAGGGCAGCCGATGGGACTGGTTCGAGGAACCTCGGATCCTGATGTTGACGATGATCGGTACAGCCGCGCTGCTGGCATTTTTCGGCCAGCAAACGTTGGCCAAAGGTCAGGGATTGCTCGATTTCACGGTGTTCAGATCGAGCGATTTTACCTTTGCCTTTATCGTCAGTTTTGTCGCCGGTGCCGCCTTGTTCGGCAGTGCGTTTTTGATTCCGGCGTTCGCCCTGTCAGTGCCTGCGTTAACGCTGACTGATGCCGGTTTGCTCCTGCTGCCCAGTGGTGTTTTTTTTGTTGGCTCGCTGCTCATCGCTGCCTTTCTTATCAAAGTCCGTCGCGTTCCACCGGTTGTGACAGTGCCCTTTGGCATCCTGTTGATCATGGGGGCGATGTGGATGCTGTCCGGTTCCACCAGCGAAAGCGGCACCGACGACTTGATGGCGGCCATCCTGTTGCGTGGCCTGGGCCTTGGCTTCCTGTTTCTGTCGATCACGCTGATCGCCTTCAGCGACCTCAACAGCCGCAACCTCGCCAGCGGCATTGGCCTGTTCAATACGGGACGTCAGTTGGGCGGCTTAATGGGCGTCGCCGGGCTCCAAACCCTGATTGATCATCACATCATCATCAATGTCGCGGCACTCGGCGCCAACGTCACCCCAGGAGGAAATGCCGTCATCGAACGGCTGACGACCATCACGGCGATGCTGGTGGGGAAGGGGATGGATCAAGCAGCCGCTGGCCGGGCAGCGACCAGCCTGCTGGGCAAGGTCGTGTCAGGTCAAGCCACGGTGATTGCTTTCGATACCGCGTTCTACGCAGTGGCCCTGCTGTTTGTGGTCGCAGCGCCTATGCTGGTCGGCATCAAGATTGGTCTGGCGCGCCATGCGAAAGCGCGCGCTGCGCAAACTGGCGCGTGAGACGCGATACACCAGCCGTCGGGCTTTGGATCAAGGCGTTTTGAGAGCAGGGATCAGGTGGGCGCGCCATCCTCGAAGCCATTAGCAGCGGGCTGATGTCCAGCGTTTCGAACTTGGGATACATCACCAACCGGTCACCGTCGAAGATCACCCGCTCGAGGCCCAGCGACTTGCCATTGAGCTGCACCAGTTCGACATCGGTATCCCGAGCGCCTCAATCATGCGCTCGACCGTCGCCCCTCGCGCGCACTCGTAGGTAAAGGACTGCCGGCACCGTTCGTCCGTCAGGTTCGGTAACCCTTATTGACAGAAAAATGCATCAGGAGAATACTCGGCCAATATTCATATAGATGACTAGATAACAAGGTGAATAAAGTCGATGAATTCCCTGTCCAGTGATGTCCGCCTACCGCTTTATCAACGCCTGCGTGATCAGTTGGCTGAACAGATTGCCAACAATCGCTGGCGTCCGGGGGAGGCCATTCCCACTGAAGCTGCGCTTTCAGCGGAGTACGAACTGTCCACTGGCACTGTGCGCAAAGCGGTCGACGCACTGGTCAGTGAGGGCATCCTGGAGCGTCAGCAAGGTCGAGGCACCTTCGTTCGTCGGCCTCAGTTTCAATCTTCGCTTTTCCGCTTCTTCCGCTTCCAGACTGCTGCGGGTGAACGCCAGGTCCCGGAGAGTCGCATCCTGTCTATCGAACCGGTGGCCGCACCCTCGGCGGTGGCCCAGGCGCTAGGGCTGCCAATCGACGCGCCGGTCATTCGCATTGTCCGCGTTCGTCTTCTGGATGTTCAGCCGGTACTTGCCGAAGAAATCTGGCTGCCTCGCAGCCGGTTTCAGCCGCTACTGGAGATCGACCTGAATCGAAAAGGGCCATTGCTTTACCCGATTTACGAAGAGCTCTGCGGTCAGGTCGTCGCCTCTGCCGAAGAAGCACTCACCGCCGAGTCGGTAAATGACGTGCATGCGCGGTTATTGAAAATACCGGTCAACAGTCCCGTGGTGGTGATCKAGCGTCTGGCGCGTGACTACGCCGGTGCGCCTCTGGAGTGGCGGCGCTCCCGTGGGCATGCCGAGCATTTCCGTTACAGCGTGGACATTCGCTAGCGCATTGCCCGGATAGCGGATCGCTCACCGGCGAATCGATCGCTGGCGGTTTCATCGTTTTGTTTGCCATGACTGGCCTCGCAGCGGCGCGGTTCGCTCTCGGCTGCCTCATGTTCCACCTATAAGGATAAGAAATCATGTTTAGCTGGTATCGCCAAGTCACTCCTCGGGAGCGCAAAACGTTTTGGGCCTGCTTCGGTGGATGGTCGCTGGACGCACTGGAAGTACAAATGTTCGGCCTGGCAATTCCGGCGTTAATTGCCGTCTTCGCGCTGACCAAGGGCGATGCCGGGCTGATCAGCGGCGTCACGTTGGTCACTTCGGCCATCGGCGGTTGGGTAGGGGGGACGTTGTCCGACCGCTACGGCCGGGTGCGTACGTTGCAGTGGATGATTTTGTGGTTCTCCTTCTTCACCTTTCTGTCCGCCTTCGTCACCGGGTTCCAGCAGTTGCTGATGGTCAAGGCGCTGCAAGGCTTCGGCATTGGCGGTGAGTGGGCGGCCGGCGCAGTACTGATGGCCGAAACCATCAACCCGAAATACCGCGGCAAAGTGATGGGCACCGTACAAAGTGCCTGGGCCGTAGGTTGGGGCGTGGCGGTCGGGGTTTTTGCGTTGATTTATTCGTTCGTACCGCAAGACATGGCCTGGCGTGTGATGTTCATCGTTGGCTTGTTGCCGGCGCTCCTGATCATTTGGGTACGGCGCAATGTCGAGGAGCCCGACAGCTTCCAGCGTCTGCAAAAAGAACACGTTATCCCACAAGGTTTTTTCAAATCCCTGGCCGGTATTTTCCGCCCTGAACTGATCCGCGTGACACTGCTCGGCGGGCTGTTGGGCCTGGGCGCACACGGCGGGTACCACGCGGTGATGACGTGGCTGCCGACCTTCCTCAAGACCGAACGCAACCTGTCGGTGCTGAACTCTGGCGGCTACCTTGCCGTGATCATCCTTGCCTTCTGGTGTGGCTGCGTCGTCAGCGGATTCTTGATCGACCGTATTGGCCGCCGCAAAAACATCGTGCTGTTCGCCCTGTGCTGCGTGGTTACCGTGCAGTGCTACGTGTTCCTGCCCCTGACCAATACCCAAATGCTCTTCCTCGGTTTTCCGCTCGGCTTCTTCGCAGCAGGCATTCCGGCCAGCCTCGGCGCACTGTTCAACGAGCTGTACCCGGCGGACGTGCGCGGTGCTGGCGTGGGGTTTTGCTACAACTTTGGCCGAGTGCTCTCGGCGGTATTCCCGTTTCTGGTCGGCCATATGAGTGACTCCATGTCACTGGGCTCGGCCATTGGCATCGACGCCGGGATCGCTTACGGCGTGGCCGTTATTGCGGCCCTTTGCCTGCCGGAAACCCGTGGTCGCAGTCTCGACGCTGCAATCCCCTCCGTCTCGGTGCAAGGCAGCGAAAGCGCCCGAGCGTGATGATCATTACTTGCGATAGATGAAACCCATGTCTGATACCTGTTCAACATCGATCACTGGCATCGACTCCCATGCTCATGTCTTTAGCCGGGGGCTGAAGCTGGCCGCTACACGGCGCTACGCCCCTGACTACGATGCCACGCTCGCGGAGTATCTGAATCACCTGGGCGCCCATGGCTTGAGTCACGGCGTATTGGTGCAGCCGAGCTTTCTGGGCACCGACAATAGCTACCTGCTGGCGGCGCTGAGGCAAGTGCCGGAGCGGTTGCGAGGAGTGGTCGTGCTGGAGCCAGGCGTTAGTCGTGCCCTGTTGAATGACATGGCTCACATCGGCGTGGTCGGCGTTCGTTTGAACCTGATGGACAAGGCGTTACCTGATTTTCGCAGTCGCGCCTGGAAAGAATTTTTCAGCCACATCGCTGACCTTGACTGGCATGTCGAATTGCATCGGGAGGTAAAGGATCTGCCGGCGCTGATCCATCAATTGACGCCGTTCGGTTTGAAGCTGGTGATTGATCACTTTGGTCGGCCGGATGCCAATTCGGGCGTCGATCAGCCAGGGTTTTCCGAGTTGCTGGAATTGGGATCGAGAGGGTCGATCTGGATGAAGGTATCGGGAATCTATCGTTTGGGAGGTACGCCGCAACAAAACCTCAATTTCGCCCGATCGGCATTACCGCTGTTGGAGCAAAGTTTCGGCCGCCACCAACTGGTATGGGGCAGCGACTGGCCACACACGCAGCATGAGAAAAACATCGGTTTCGACACCGTAATCGATCAGCGGCAAGCCCTGGAGTTTTCGATGCAGCTTAGCCATTCGTTGCTCGTGCAAGCACCTCAACGGTTATTCGGTTTTGCACAACGCGAAGGCTGAAGCTCACCCAAGAGCAGCCTATTACAACTACAAGAGAGCGGTTTCCATGAACAAACCATCCAGTACTGACATTGAACAATCGACCATGCGCAAATTGGGGATTCGCCTGATCCCCTTTCTCGTACTGTGTTATTTCATCGCCTACATTGACCGGGTCAATATCGGCTTCGCTGCACTGACCATGAACCAGGACATCGGCCTGACAGCCAGTGCCTTCGGATTCGGCGCCACGCTGTTTTTCGTCGCTTATGTACTGTGCGAAATGCCCAGTAACATGGCCATGGAGCGTTTCGGTGCCCGCCGGTGGATCGCGCGCATCATGATCACCTGGGGCATCGTCGGTTTCTGTTCGGCATTTGCGGTCGGGCCGATATCCTATTCGGTTTCCCGATTCCTCTTGGGTGCAGCCGAAGCCGGCTTCTTTCCCGGCGTCATTCTTTACCTCACGCAATGCATCCCCAAAGCGTACATGGCTCGAATCGTTGCGCTATTCATGGTGGCGATACCACTCTCCAACTTTCTCGGCTCACCGGTATCGGCTCTGCTGTTGCAATTGGACGGTCTGGCCGGATTCAAGGGATGGCAGTGGTTGCTGATGCTTGAAGCCATTCCCGCCATCACCCTGGGATTGCTCGCGCTGAAAGTGTTGCCCAATCGGCCAAGCGAAGCGAAATGGTTGACTCAGCGGGAACAGGATTGGCTAGGCGAGCAACTGACTAACGATAAGGCCGCACGCGAAAGTGGCATTCCTCAGCACGCTCACAGCATCAGTGGCACCCTCAAGGCCGTGTTTACCAACAAATATGTATGGGTGCTTTCGATTATCTACATGGGCAGTTCGGCAACCAGCAACACGCTGTCGTTGTGGATGCCGCAGATCCTGAAATCCTTCCATCTGACCAACATGCAAACAGGTCTGATGAACATGATTCCGTTCGGCATGGCCGCCGCGTTCATGATTTTCTGGGGACTGCGTGCAGACAAGAGCGGGGAGCGGATCAAGAGCACTGCTATTCCGCTGGCCATTACTGCGGTGAGCTTCGCTGCCACGCTGTTCACGGACTCCCTGACCATTACGCTGGTACTGCTGACGCTCGTATTGATGGGTAACTATGCGATCAAGGGGCCGTTCTGGGCACTTTGCTCCGAATCCCTGCCGCCGGCGACGTTGGCCACCGGGATTGCAGCGATCAATACTTTTGCCCACTTGGGTACGGGTGCCATGAGTTCGGTGATCGGTGTACTGCGTGATCAGACCGGGAGCTTTCCAATTGCACTGATGCCGCTCTGCATAGTGACCGCTATCGGCTCGCTATTGGTGTTTCTGATTGGCAAACAGAGCGCTCGTGCGAAGCAAGTCGCTACGGTCGGCAACTGACCGATTGCTTCTGAGGAGGCTCGAAATGGGCGAGCCTCCTTGTTGTGTATGTTCCAGTTTAAGGCCAGTAACATAACGGCCACCCCTTTTCCGGTACCAACGCTTGAACCGGCAGAATACCGATGAATCGTTCTTCAAGGAGATATCCATGACAACAGGGCAGTGTCTTTGCGGGGCTGTACGTTTTTCCCTCGGGGTTGAACCACGATTTTTTTATCGATGCCATTGCAGCCTGTGCCGCAAGCAAACCGGGGTCGGCCATAATCTCGCCACAGTGGTCAAAGCTCGCGACTTTCGATGGGAAGAAGGGCCAGGTGCGATCACCAGTTGGCGCAAATCCAGCGGGTACAGAAATGACTTTTGCTCACGATGTGGCTCGACCGTGCCTAATGCTCTTCGCGAAACGCCTTACTTCTGGATTCCGCTTGGACTTCTCGATGGCAAACTGAGCATGAAGTGTGTTGGAGACTTCTGCACCGATGACGCTATGCCATGGGATGAACAACGCTCGGGAAAAAGTCATTGCTCAACCCCGGACTCACTTGGGTTTCTTCTGCAGGAGCTCCAGGTCGACAATGATTGATTCAGGCGCTTGCCGAGGGCGCGGGCGAGGGTGGACTTGCCGCTACCGGCAGTCTGTCTCCTGTTCATACTGATGAGCAGCAGGCATTTTTGCAGAGTGTGAAGGCGTATCCCTTTTGAGGAACCCGCAACGATGCTCAACAAGTGGCTGGATCCCGCCCTATTGCTGCTGACCACGCTGTCACTGCTGGCGGGTGGCGTTGCGCATTTTGCCCAGCAGCCTGATTGGGCGGCAGTGTGCTGGGCCTTCGGCAGCCTGGTGATGGCTTTTGTGCTGTTGATCGAGATCGTCAGGCGTCTGGCCCGGCACGAGGCTGGGGTGGACTTGATCGCGCTGCTGTCGATCGGCGCGGCGCTGATGCTGGAGCAGATGCTGGTGGCGGCAGTCATTGCCTTGATGCTGGCCACCGGGCGCACCCTGGAGTTTTTCACTGCTCAGCGCGCCGAACGCGAGCTGCGTGCGCTCGTCGAGCGGGCACCGCGCTTTGCCTGGCTGCAGGAGCTGAACGACTTGCGCCAGATACCGGTTGAGCAGATCCAGCCGGGTCAGACACTGCTTGTACGCCTGGGTGAAGTGGTCCCTGTCGACGGCCGTCTACTCAGCCCCACGGCCACTCTGGACGAGTCGGCACTCAGCGGTGAGTCTTTGCCGGTAACCCGCCGGGAAGGCGAGCAAATGCTCAGTGGCGTTGCCAATGTTGGTGCGCCGATCCTGCTAATGGCGACGCAGACGGCGGCGCAGAGTACGTACGCCGGGATAGTGCGGCTGGCCGAGACAGCACGACGCTCGCGCGCGCCTTTCGTGCGTCTGGCCGACCGTTACGCCTTGCTCTTCATTCCGCTGACTTTGCTGATTGCCGGGCTGGCCTGGCAATTGAGTGGAGATCCTGTGCGGGCTCTGGCAGTTCTGGTAGTGGCAACGCCCTGTCCTTTGATCCTGGCGGTGCCGATCGCCATCATGTCAGGTATCTCGAAGGCGGCGCGGCGCGGCATCCTTATCAAGGACGGCGCCACCCTGGAAGCGCTGGCAGGGAGCAAACAGCTGTTTCTCGACAAGACCGGCACCTTGACCTGTGGGCACGCCCGTTTGCAGTCGGTTGAGGTCAATGGCCAGGTCGATCCACACCATCTGCTTGGCTTGGCCGCTTCGTTGGCGCAGGCCTCGGTGCACCCCATCTCCCAGGCCATCGTCGAAGCGGCGCGCCAACGCCGATTGCCGCTCAGCGCCCCGCAAGAGGTTGAAGAAAGTCCGGGCTCCGGTCTTTGTGGGCTGATCGATGGTCAGCGGGTGCGCCTCGGTACACTGTCTTTTGCTCATGCAGAGGCGTCTGTCAGCACTTGGGCCGCAGCAATGCTGCGCCACATGGACTACTTGGCCTGCGGTGGAAGCTTCATTGAAGTGGATGGGGTTCTCGCGGGTCTGCTGATCTTCTCGGACAGCCTGCGTCGGGAAACCCCGCAAACCCTTCGCCGGCTGCGCAACAGCGGTATCGAGCGGATTGTCATGCTCACGGGTGATCGCCCGGAAACTGCCGAAATGATTGCTCTGTCCGCCGGCATCGACGAGCTGCGTGCCGGGTTGACCCCGGAGGACAAGGTGCGCGCGGTACAGGAGGGCTGCACGCGCGCCAGCACGCTGATGGTCGGCGACGGCATCAACGATGCACCCGCACTCGCGGCGGCCACCGTCGGCGTGGCCATGGGGGCCAGTGGTGCCACTGCCTCTGCACAAGCGGCGGGTGTTGTGCTGCTGGTGGATCGCCTGGATCGTCTGGTCGAGGCGCTGGAGATTGCCCGCCGTACCCGCCATATCGCCCGGCAAGGCGTGCTGGCCGGCATGGGGCTGTCACTGCTGGCCATGACCGTGGCCGCCCTCGGTTACCTGCCGCCGCTCGCCGGCGCCGTGGTTCAGGAAGTCATCGACGTGCTCATCATCATTAATGCTCTGCGTGCATTGGGGCYATTCCCAGTACTGGGCCAACGACGACTGGCCGGCGAACAGATCGATCGCCTGCAAGACGAACACCGCCAACTCACCAGCGTGTTGAGTGATCTGCATCAACTGGCCGGCGATTTCGCCCGGCGTCCGCTTGAGCAAGCGCGGACCGATCTGCTGGAACTGGTCGAAAAGCTGCAAGTCTCGCTAGCCAGCCATGAACGCGACGATGAAAACACACTGTACCCGCTGCTGACCCGAAGCATGCCGGGCGAGGACCCCTTGTCGGCACTGAGCCACGGACACCGCGAGATTTTTCGCTGTATCCATTTGCTGGCGCGCATGAGCAGCGACTTCAGTGCCGACCCGACCTCTGTTCCTGTCGAAGAGATTCAGCATCAGTTAATTCGCCTGGATACCCTCGTGCAGCTGCACTTCGATCAGGAGGAGGAACTGTTCCGCTACCTTGATAGGCGCTAAAGAGCCTGCGGGACATTGTTCAAATGATTCCGGAGCATTCTTGAGTAATCCTTGATCCGGGCATTTCCCACTGCTCAGCTTGGGCTCGGTGTCGCTGGTTTAAGGGGTAAGTGGATGACGGTTTCTGGCCGATTCTGTTGAAAAAGTCGGTTTGCCCAAAACGCTCGAATATTGATGGGTGAAAACACCTCTTTTGCACGCTGCTACGTGAAATCAGAGTCCGGAAGCCTCTGCCCAAAGTAAAGATTTCAATCTCGAACGCGTACTTTATTGATGCGCAAACCATGGCCGACTTTTTCAACAGAATCGACCCAAACCAGTCATTCAAGACAGGCAGAAAACGGCCCAAATCTTCCCGTCACAACAGACCGGAAATGGCCCAAAGCTCTCATCGTAAATCCACAAAAGGAGGGTATGGTTTTCGCTATTTTTCAGCGTCGCGCAGACAGCTGTTGCGGCGCCAAAAATGCATCGTGGAAATAGTTACGAAACGCCTGCATTGCCGGGCTGAATTCGCGCTCGCGATGCCACGCCAGTCCGACACTCATCGGCGTCACCTTGTCGGTGACTGTCAGCGTTTCGATGCGTTTTCCTTCCAGTGACCAGGGGCGGTGCACCAAGTCCGAGAGGATTGCCACGCCGCTGCCATTGGCGACCATGCTGCGCACCGCTTCGACTGAACTGGTGCGCACCCGCACGTTTGGCTGCTGTCGCGCGTGTTCCCAGTAGCGCATGGCACTTTGTTCGGCTTCGTCGACGGTCAGCAGAATGTAAGGTTCCTTCGCAACGTCGGCGAGGCTGACTGCCGAACGCTCGCACAGGGGATGGCGGCTGGGCAGCCATAACCGGCGCTCGGAATTGAAGAGAATCTCCGAGACGATGTCCGAGTGAGTGAGGTTCGCGGTGAGCACCACGGCCATGTCGAATCGACCTTCCAGCAGGCCTTGTTCGATGGCTTGCCGTTCTTGTTCGTGGACTTCGATGGCCACGTCCGGATGCCAGTGTTCCAGGCGTTGCAGATGGTGCGGCAGAAAGTAGCCGATCACCGTATAGCTGGCGGCCAGTCGTAACAGGCCGCTGGCGCGAACGTCGGGCAGCGGGCTGTTCAATGCGTCGTCGACGCTGTGCAGAATCACATAGGCCCTGTTCAGAAAGTGCCGTCCGGCATCGGTCAGGCTCATGCCCTGAGCCGAGCGCTGGAACAACAGCGTGCCAAGCATGCCTTCCAGTTCCTTGATCGCAGTGGTGGTCTGCATGAAGTCACAAGCGTCAGGAGCAAGTGTTATGCAGGCAGTAGATTTCAACTCGGACATGGGCGAAGGCTTCGGCCCATGGACCATCGGTGATGGCGTCGACAGTGAACTGATGGCTTATATCAGTTCGGCCAATATCGCCACCGGTTTTCATGCCGGCGACCCCGGCACCATGCGTCGTACCATCGAACAGGCCAAGCGCCTGGGCGTGGCCATCGGCGCGCATCCGGGGTTTCGCGACCTGGTCGGTTTCGGCCGCCGGCACATTAATGCACCGGCCCAGGAGCTGGTGGACGACATGCTCTATCAGTTGGGTGCCCTGCGTGAACTCGCCCGGGTTCAAGGCGTGGCCCTGCAACACATCAAACCCCACGGCGCGCTCTACATGCACCTGGCACGGGACGAGGAAGCCGCCCGTTTGCTGGTGGAAAACCTCCAGCGCCTGGAGCCTGAGTTGCTGCTGTATTGCATGCCTGATTCAGTGATCTGGCGTGTCGCCAAGGAACTTGGCCAACCGGTGATCCGCGAGTTCTACGCCGACCGCGAGTACGACCTCAGCGGTTCCATCGTATTCACCCGCAACGTGCGGGCTTACGACCCAGCCCAGGTGGCTGCGCGGGTGCTGCGTGCCTGCCAGGAAGGCGTGGTGCGCACGGTCGAGGGTCAGGACCTGGCGATCGAATTCGATTCGATCTGTTTGCACAGCGACACACCGGGCGCGCTGGCATTGGTCGAAGCCACGCGTAACGCGCTCGATGGCGCCGGGATTCAGGTTCGCGCACCGCGCTGATGCCGGACGAAACACCTGGCACACAGACGCCAGGGTTTGAACACCGATTCATTTTTGCCTGCCTTTCTACAACTATTCCAAGAGGAACAGACATGGCCGAACACACTGTAATCACCCCATTGCCCGGGACCTTCTACCGCAAAGCCACTCCCGAATCGGCGAACTTCGTCGAGGTGGGCGCGCAGGTCAGCGCCGACACGGTGATCGGCCTGATCGAAGTCATGAAGCAGTTTTCCGAACTGACCGCCGGGACGGCCGGTCGCCTCAGCGCATTCCTGGTAGAAGACGGTGATCCGGTGGAGCCGGGTCAGGTCATTGCAACTCTCGACGAGGAGTGAGGGCGCGATCATGACTCAAGGCATTCGTAAATTACTGATCGCCAACCGTGGCGAAATTGCCGTTCGGATTATCCGTGCCGCCAAAGTACTGGGGATTCCCACCGTTGCTGCATGCAGCGAAGCGGACGTCGATTCCCAGGCCGCGCGCATGGCCGATGAAGTCCACATCCTCGGCCCGGCCCGTGCCGACAAAAGCTACCTCAACGTCGAGGCGCTGTTGGGTGCCCTGAAAGCCACCGGCGCCAACGCGGTTCACCCCGGTTATGGCTTTCTCTCGGAGAACGCCGACTTTGCTGAAGCTGTCCTTGCTGCTGGCGCTATTTTTGTCGGCCCGAGCCCGGAGACGATCCGGCGCATGGGCGACAAGGCCGAAGCTCGACGCACCGCACAGGAAGCGGGCGTGCCCGTGGTGCCCGGTTCGCCCGGTGAACTGTTCGATGTCGAATCGGCGCTCAAGGCCGCCGAAGCCGTTGGCTTTCCTCTGTTGATCAAAGCCTCGGCCGGCGGTGGCGGGCGCGGTATTCGTCTGGCGGAAAACGCCGAACAACTGGCTGAAGAGTTCCCCCGGTCCCAGCGCGAAGCCCAAGCTGCGTTCGGCAACGGCGCGGTGTATCTGGAGCGCTTCATCAGCCGGGCACGGCACATCGAAGTGCAGGTGTTGGGCGACGGTCAGCACGCTGTACATTTGTTCGAACGCGAGTGCTCGTTGCAACGTCGGCGGCAGAAAATCTTCGAAGAAGCGCCGTCGCCGGTACTCAGTCAGCAGCAACGCGAGACACTCTGCGCCAGCGCCGTGCGCCTGACCGAATCCCTTGGCTATAAGGGCGCCGGGACCTTGGAATACCTGTATGACGACGTGACGGGCGAGTTCTTCTTTATTGAGATGAACACGCGGATTCAGGTGGAGCACCCAGTGAGCGAACTGATCACCGGCATCGATCTGGTCCAGGCCATGTTGCGCATTGCTGGCGGCGAGCCGTTGGGCTTCAAGCAAAGTGATATTCAGCTCAATGGCGCTGCGTTGCAAATGCGCCTGAACGCCGAAGACCCAGCGCGGGATTTCTTCCCCAGCCCGGGCCTGGTCGAGGAACTGATCTGGCCGCACGGTGAAGGCATTCGCGTAGATACTCATCTGTATCAAGGCTATCGCGTGCCGCCGTACTATGACTCGTTGCTAGCCAAGCTGATCGTTCACGGTGCTGATCGCGCCGAAGCCTTGGCCCGTGCGCGGGTTGCGGTGAAGCAAACCACGCTCACGGGCATGGCCAGCACCTTATCGTTGCACGGCGAATTGCTGGAACAACCGTGGCTGCACAGCGCCGACTTCCACACCGGCACCCTGGAAACCTGGCTGGCCGAGCGCCGCCTCGGAGGTGAAGCGTGAGCAATCCCATCCGCTACAGCTTTGGCGCCGATGAGCATTTGTTTGCCGAAGTCAGTGATAGCATGTCTCTGGAAGCGTTTTTCAAAGGCATGGCGGTCACCCGCGCGGTAGAACGGCTGGCGCTGGATGGCGTGCTCGATGTGTGCCTGGCCAACGCGTCATTCCAGATTCGTTTTGACCCGGACCGTATCGCGCCTCATACCTTGCTCGAAGCCGTGAAAGGCGCAGAAGCCGAGGCAGTCGCCGAGCGCACCTTGCAGACCCGGATCATCGAAATTCCGGTGCTCTACAACGATCCCTGGACCCATGAGACCCTGATGCGTTTTCGCGATCGCCATCAGGACCCGAGCGCCACGGACCTGGAGTACGCCGCGCGGATCAACGGCCTGGCAGACGTCGATGCGTTCATCGCCGCCCACAGTGGCGCGCCGTGGTTCGTCTCGATGGTCGGCTTCGTCGCCGGGCTACCGTTCATGTTCCAGATGGTTGAGCGTGAACGTCAGTTGCAGGTGCCCAAGTACCTGCGCCCACGTACCGACACCCCGAAATTGACCCTCGGCCACGGCGGTTGCTTTGGCTGCATCTACTCGGTGCGCGGTGCCGGTGGTTATCAGATGTTTGGCGTCACCCCGGCACCGATCTACGACCCGCAGCAGAACCTCGCGTACCTGAAAGAGCACATGGTGTTTTTCCGGCCGGGTGACATCGTGCAGTTCAAACCGATGGACCGTGAGGCCTATGACCAAGCGGTGGCCGAAGTGGAAGTAGGGCGCTTTGATCTGAGGATTCGTCCGGTAGAGTTTTCGCTGGATGCGTTTCTGGCCGACCCCGTCGGCTATCCCAAGTCGCTGCAGGAGGTGTTGGCATGATCAAGGTACTCAAACCCGGTCTCGCCACTTCGGTACAGGACCAGGGCCGTGAAGGTTATTACCACTTGGGCATTCCGCCCTCCGGTGCGCTCGATCAATACGCCCTCAGTGCGGCCAATCAACTGGTCGGTAATCCGGCAGGTTCGGCGGCATTGGAATGCACGCTACTGGGGCCTGAGCTGGAATTTCAGCAGGATGCGCTGGTGGCGGTCTGCGGCGCGCACATGACGCCACGTGTTGATGGAGTGGAAATGCACCACGACACGGCGTTCACAGTGAAGGCCGGGCAAGTGCTGCGTTTTGACTTTCCGAAGGCCGGTGCCCGTGCCTATTTGGCGGTGGCAGGTGGCATTGATGTACCCATCGTACTCGGCAGTCGTTCGACGTATGCGCTCGGTGCACTGGGCGGTTTTCAGGGGCGTCGCCTGATCGCTGGCGACGATTTGCCGGTGGGCGTTGCCAGCGGCAAGAGCCGCGCCGGGGCCAGTTTGCCCATGGCGTTACGGCAATCATTGGGTGGCGAAATCACCCTGCGGGTGGTGCCAGGTTTGTACTACCACCGCTTGACCGAATCGGCGGCGAAGAGCTTTTTCGCCGAGCCGTGGACGGTCGGTTCGGAAGCCGACCGCATCGGCTATCGCTTCAAGGGCGGCAGCGCGCTGAGCTTTCAGCCCCGGGAGCAGCCGTTCGGTGCCGGTTCCGATCCGTCGAACATCGTCGACAGTTGCTACCCGATCGGCTCGATCCAGGTGCCCGCCGGGCTCGAACCCATCGTGCTGCACCGTGATGCGGTGTCCGGTGGCGGCTACGCGATGATTGGCACGGTGATCAGCGCCGACCTCGATTTGATCGGCCAGATGCAACCCAACCAGAAGGCCCGCTTTGTCGCGGTAACCCTCGAAGAGGCGCTGGAAGCGCGACGTTCCTATAAGAAAAAACTCAGCTGCCTGAGCAAGCTGTTCCCTTCCTGATTCTGCCCGCCGTCTAGCGCGGGCCATGCCAAACGGTACGCCAACGCCGCACTTCKGTGCGGTGACGGCTGCCCGCGCTTCAACCTTTGACTGGTTCTGGAGTTCACACATATGGCTGCTTTATCGCAATCGAGTCAAACCGGGCAAGACCCGGCCCATCATCCCGTTCCACCCGAAGCACGCATGGGCCGATTGTCCCTGACCATGGCTTGGTGGGCGGTGTGCAGTGCGATGTTTTACATCGTGGTCGGCGCTTCACTGGCGTTGTCATACGGTGCCCGAAATGCACTGATCGGGATGGTCCTGTCGGTGATCAGTTATGGGCTGGTCAACGGTGTGCTCAGTCGATTCGCCATCCGCAGCGGTTTGTCAGTGGCGTTGTTTTCACGGCTGTTGTTCGGCAGCACTGGGGCGTGCCTGGCAACTTTGATCTTCTTCTCGACGGCGATCTATTACGCCGTGTTCGAAGGCTCGGTGATTGCCGTTGCGCTCCATCATCTGTACCCCGAACTGCTCTATCCGCTGGCCGCACAAATCGTAGTGCTGTACAGCGTACCGATGATCCTGGGCAGCGTGCAGCACTGGCTGGACAAGCTTAACGGCGTGTTACTGCCAGTGTATCTGGGCGGCTTGCTGGTAGCGGTGGGGTTGTCGATCAGCCGTTATGGCTACCAGCCGCAATGGCTGGACTTCGGCCCGGCAACGCCCAGTGCATTTGGCTGGTGGGACTGCTTTGTCGCTTACATGGGTGTCTGGGTGCTGATGCTGTTCACCTTTGACTATGCGCGCTTCGGCAAGCCTGAGGACGCCGGTTATCACGGTCGCTGGAACTTCGGCATGCCGTTCTATGCGGTGACGTTTCTGCTCAATGGTGCAGCCGGCATCTATCTGGTCAGCAGCATTCCCCATGACGGCGCGTTGAACGAAGTGTCGGTGGTGATGGCGATTCTGCAGTTGATGGGCTTGTGGGGATTGCTGTTTGTCTGGGCCACGCAAACCCGGATCAACACCGCCAACTATTACTTGGCGACCCTGAACATGCAGGCGTTCTTTGCACGCTTTGGCATACGCGGTTCGTACTTGATGTGGGCGCTGACGGTTGGGGTGATCGTGTACGGCCTGATGCTCGCGGACGTGTTTACTTACATACTTAAAGCGTTGGCCTATCAGGGGATTTTCGTGGTGGCCTGGGTGGGTGTGGCGTTGGCGCAGATTGTCTACGGACGCGGTGACGTGGCAGCGCTCGAACGGGTGGCCGCGTTTAACCCGGTGGGCTTGACGGCCTGGTTTGGCGCCACCGCATTGGGTCTTGCGTTGATGTTTTCCGGCGGCGGCCTGAGCAGCTTTTCCGCGCCATCTACCGTGATAGTTGCATTTGCCTTGCAAGCAGGCTTATCCCATCGAAGCCGGTTGCGGTTAAGGTTGGCAGAGTAGAGTTTTGCAGTCACTCATCCCGTACCCGCCTGCTCTAACAAGGTAGAGCGGGCAATGGGAAGCTCATTTCGAATTCGCTGATGGGTATTCCAGTGACTGCTTTTGGCTGTGGATTCAACCGGTCATTCGTGACACGCAGAAAACGGCCGAAGGACGACCCGGTAGGGCAGACCTGCGCCATAAATCGCACGTTGCCGCACAGGCAATCACCGCTGAATCGGTCCATGCGGCGTTTCGTTTGAAATCAAGCGGCCGGAGTGTCAGCCGACTAACCCGCAAGTGCCGCTTCAATTGCCGCGACGTCGATCTTGGTCATTGTCATCATGGCGTCGAAAGCGCGCTTGGCCGCCGCTCGATCAGGGTTGGTTATCGCGGCGCTCAGGACCCGGGGCGTGATCTGCCACGACAGGCCCCACTTGTCCTTGCACCAGCCACATACGCTTTCCTGGCCACCGTTTGTGACAATCGCGTTCCACAAGCGGTCAGTTTCGGCCTGGTCGTCGGTCGCCACCTGGAATGAAAAAGCCTCGTTGTGCTTGATCCCCGGCCCTCCGTTCAACCCGAGGCAAGGGATGCCCATCACCGTGAACTCGACCGTTATCACATCGCCTTGCTTACCCGCCGGATAGTCGCCAGGCGCGTGATGGACGGCGACGACCGCGCTGTCCGGGAATGTCCGGGCGTAGAACTCTGCAGCCTCCTGCGCAGTGCCGTCGTACCAGAGGCAAATCGTGTTTTTGCTGACCATTTTGCTTCTCCAGAATCAGGTCTGATACGTTCATTCCAGCCGCGTAGTCAGCCGGGCTGAACGTTGGCAAATCAACAGGCAAACCCCAAGTATTGTTCAAAGCGCTGATTTTTCAAAAATCGGCCAAAGGAGATTTTGATGGCCACGGCACATGTTTTCATTGCCACCAGCCTGGATGGTTTCATCGCCCGACCTGATGGTGACATCGACTGGCTGTTGCAGCGCGATGATCCGACTGAAGATCATGGCTACTCAGCCTTCATCGCCGATAAGGATGTGATCGTGATGGGGCGGGGAAGCTATGAGAAGGCGTTGACCTTCGACACATGGTTCTACGACCGGCCCGTCGTGGTGCTGTCTGAACAGCTGGCCGATTCGGCGGTGCCCGAGGCACTGACGGGCAAGTTGCGTTTCTCCAACCTCAAACCCAGGGACTTGATGGAAGAAATGGCGAGGCAAGGCGTGCGTCGGGTCTATGTCGATGGCGGGCAGTTGGTGCAGTCATTCCTGCGCGAAGGGTTAGTCGCCGATATGGTGATTACCACTGTTCCTGTGCTGATCGGGTCGGGAAGGCCATTATTCGGGGCTCTTGAGCAGGACATTGATTTGAAACTGGTATCAAGCCGCTGCTTTCCTTCGGGGTTGGTGCAGTCTACTTATCGGTTGAACCTATGACCCGCTTGCGTGGATGTCCGATCCAAGAGCAATCGATTCAGTCCTAGGAAATACCTACAAACATCAGGTGCTCAAGAGAATTCTCCGACAGCTTTTCAAGGTTGCCGGGTGGGAAGGTGAATGGATAACCTCYGGGTGTCGCTGCCAATTCAGCGACCGGGCGTCGCGGCCTGGACCAATCAAGGCTCCCACTTACTTCAAGGAGCTTCATCATGCACAAGATCACTCCTGATCTCGCAGAAACCCCAAGCACTTCCCCTTACGCTTCCACCGACTCCAAAAAACTCCACGACGCCGCCGAGCGGGCGCTGGATCATTACCTCAAGCCGCCGTTCGACAAGGGCAACCTGCCCGATAAACGTCCCTCCAACATCTTTGCAGTCATCCCCGATCTGGATAACGAAACCCTGCTGGCCCACGCCTCGGAAACCCTGGCGTCGCTGAATGTACTGGCCAGCGATCTGGCGTTCGAGCTGGAGGGCACGCGCCGGCATGTGGCGTTGGCGATTCAGCAGATGATTTCATTGGGGGAGTTGTTGGTGAATCGGGCGCTGGATAATTACGATCAGCCAGAGGCGCCGTAGTACCGCGTTGTAGCGAGGCGGCTTGCCCCGTCGGCCGGTCTGCGTTGGTTCGCGACCGGTCGGTGGGTTCAGTGCCGGCGCGGTTGCCGGCGTTGTGCCATGGAGCTTATTTCACGGCGTAAAACTTGCGGACATACCGGGTGCTTTGCCAGGCGCACGGTGCGCCTTGCGGTACGAACACGGTGTCGCCGGTGTTGACTGTCAGGCTTGTACCATCGGCTGCCCGCAGGGTGACGCTGCCTTCGATCAGGTGCATCAGCTCGTTGAGTTTATGCGGCCGGCCATGGCGTTCGTAGGGGGTCGAATCCCAGACGCCGACGCGCAGGTCGGTGGTGCTGTCTTCGAAGGCATTGCGTGCGCGGCACTGCGGGGTAGGCCCGATCAGTATTTGTGGTTCCGGCGCGGCCGAAGGGGAGAGCATCGCTAGCGGGTCCAGCGCTGTCAGCCCGGGTGTCGGTTCAGCGCTGGGGCTGGTGACGGCGCAGAATGCCCAGCACGTATCGGCTTGCGCCTCGATTCGCAGCGTGGTCCCACGACCGATGACCGCACTGGCACCGATCCCCAGTTCCAGCGTCTGGCCTTGGGATTGCAGCACGACGTGGCCAGCGTGGACCACGATCACTTCGGTGTGCGGGAAGTCATTGATATCGAGTGATTTGCTTGTGTTCACGGTCCCGGCGCAGATGCCATCGGGCCCGGTGTAGGCGACTTGCCGGTGTTCCCTGAAGGGGTCGGCAACGCTCAAGGACGTTGCCTTGAAAGACGTGGCGACACGGCTTCCGTCAGCGCGAGCCAACAGCAGGACGGTAGGTTGAGACATGCGGGTGACGCTCCATGCAAATGGGGTGTGGAGGGTGTTGGAGAGCAGCTGCTGTTTTGCGCGCAGCTGTCAGCCAATGGCCTGGGTGACGAGCGCGAACTGTCGGACGCCGTTGACCGCTTGCGGCGGTGTGCCCCGTGCCATTTGCGCCACGGTATCGACCTGCTTGAGACCGACCGAGTCCAGCCATTCGCTCAAGCCACTGTCCGCCGGAATGTCGATGCGCACGAAGGCCTCTGGTACGTGGGCCAGCAATACGGCGATCAGGTGTTTGGCCTGTTCGATGTTCTCGGCGACCACCGGGCCAAGGCCGCGACCACGGCCATAAGGGCGCAACAGGGCGAAGGCGCGCACTTGGCCATCGCGCTCGATGACAGCCGAATGCTCGACCACATCGAACAGATCGTTGAGCACCGTTTGCCGGTCCAGCCCGGTGCCCGCATTGGCCAGTTCCAGTACGCGGGCCTTATCGGCCTCACGCAGCGGGCGACAGCTTTCACCGTCGGCCAGCGGCACAGGTGCAACGGCTTGCGCCAGGCCCTGGTGTTGCTGAATCCGCCCGAACTCGACAAAGCCCTGACTCGCGTAAAGCGGCGCACCGGCAAGGGTCGCGTTGAGTACCGGGGTGCGTGACTGGCACGCATCAAGTGCCTGTTCCATCAACTTGCGACCGATGCCCTTGCCTTGATAGTCGTCGCTGACGATCACCAGGCCGATGGTGGCGAAATCGCCTTGGGGGCAGGCGAACGCGGTGCCGATCAGACGCTCGCCATCGAGTGCCACAAAGCCATCGCTGAGGCGCAACACCATGGCCCAGTCGTCCAGGCGATGGGGCCACTTCAATTGCACGGACAAGGCATGGGCCGAGGGCAGGTCGGCGGTCGTCATCGGGCGATAGACATAAGCAGAAGGGTGCGGGGCGGACATGGCGAGTCTCCGTTGGACAGTGTGCGCAATCAACCGGCTGTGCGGCGCGATGGTGCCTGTATCCCATCTGCGCGAAGACCTGACAAGAGGGGCTGGAACATTCGGCAGATTCCGCACGCCCGGGGCCACAAGACCACACTTACTACTTAATTGCCCGGCAAGGTCGGCAGCAAATGCTTGGGCTTTTTTTCTACGATGGAGGCCTGAGTTCACGACTCGCCGTCCCTTTTCTGGAGAGCTCCATGGATAGCTTCGATCCTCGCCTTATCGCTGTGCGCAGCGCTCATTTCATTGCCGGTAAATACCGCGATGCTCAACCGGGGCTTGAGGTGGTGCGGCCGTCGGATGGCCAGGTCTATGCCCAGTTGCCGATTGCCGATGCCGACCTGGTGGATGAAGCGGTCAACGATGCCTGGCAGGCGTTCAATCGCAGCGATTGGGCCAGTCGCCCGCCTCGGGAGCGGGCGCGGGTCATGCGCCGTTGGGCCGATCTGATCGAAGCTGACGCCGCTGTCCTGGCGCCGCTGGAAGCGGTGGGTTCGACCCGTCCCCATAAAGATGTGATCGCCTGGGATATTCCCTACGTCGCCGAGGGCATTCGGTTCTTTGCCGAACTGGCGGACAAGCATGGCGGTCATGTGGCCGCCACCCAGACCGATCGACTGGGCATGCAGATCGCCGAACCTTACGGTGTGATTGCTGCCATTGCGCCGTGGAATTTCCCGTTGAGCATGGCTTCGTGGAAAGTCGCGCCGGCGCTGGCTGCAGGCAATGCCGTGGTGCTCAAGCCTTCGGAGCTGACGCCGTTCTCGAGTCTGCGCTTTGCCGAGCTGGCGTTGCAGGCGGGCATGCCGGCGGGGATCTTCAACGTGATTCAGGGCGATGGTCGCGTTACGGGCGATGCCTTGTGCCGTCATCCGCGAGTGGGCAAGGTGACCTTTACCGGTTCCACCGCGACCGGCTCGAGCATCATGTCCACCTGTGCGCTGGTCGGTCCGAAACCAGTCACCCTGGAACTCGGCGGCAAGAGCCCGCAACTGGTCTTCGCCGATGTGCCGGATGTCGCCAAAACCGCTCGCACGGTGGCCATGGCCATTACCGGTAATGCCGGGCAGGTGTGCGTGTCCGGGTCTCGACTGTTGATCCAGCGTTCGATCATGGAACCGTTTATCGCCCACTTGCAGGCGTATTTCGAGGAGCTGCGCCCCGGTCCGACCTGGTCGTCCGAGAGCACGCTGTCGCCGATCATTTCCCGGCTGCAGGCCAGTCGCATTGATGGCATCGTCCAGCGCTCGCGTCAGGCCGGCGCCGAAGTGCTGACCGGTGGCGGRCTGTTCGAAGGTCTTGGTGGCGCCTATTACCAGCCGACTTTGCTGACCGGCCTGGACCACCAGAACCCGGCGATCTGCGAAGAAATCTTCGGCCCGGTGCTGACGGTGCAGGCGTTCGATGATGAAGAGCAGGCGCTGAGCAATGTCGCCCGTCAGACCGCTATCGCGAGCAGGCTCGCTCCCACAGGTCCTATACAACCTCCGGATCTTCAACACGCTTTAATCAGCACCCAAACGGGCGCTTCCTCAGGGAAGCGCCCGTTTTCGTTCTGCTTGGCGCAGGTTCTGCGGTCAATCCGTTTGCGCTTGAGCCTTGCGGCGTTATAAAGGCCCATAAGGGCGCATGAATACGGGGTTTGCCCAAGGCTGGAGCGACCCGCAAAGTCTGCTGAGGGGGGGCGCTAAAACGGTGGTTTGTATCGAGCAGAGGTCGCTTTTAACGCCATCTGCTGATTTCACGGTGGTGTAATGACGGTGTGCTGCAGCGTTGCATCACGGCTCCCGGAACGGAGCGAATGCTTGTCACGCCATGACCTCAACGAACTTCAGGACCGCACTCAATGAGCTTTCTTCGCCCCAAATTCATTACGTTCGACTGCTACGGTACGCTGACCAATTTCCACATGGGTACGATGACTCGCGAGTTGTTCGCCGATCGCGTGGTGCCCGAGCAGATGGAGCAGTTCGTCAGGGACTTCTCGGCCTATCGCCTGGACCAGGTCATGGGTGACTGGAGGCCGTATGACGAAATCCTCAAGACCGCGCTGGCGCGGACCTGCAAGCGTTGGGGTATTGAATACCGTGACGAAGGCCAGCTGTATTACGACGCCGTGCCGACCTGGGGTCCGCACCCGGACGTACCGGCCGGCCTGTCGAAAATCGCCGACAAGATCCCGCTGGTGATTTTCTCCAACGCCAGCAACAGCCAGATCATGTCCAACGTCGACAAGCTCGGCGCACCGTTTCACAAAGTTTTTACCGCCGAACAGGCACAAGCCTACAAACCGCGCCTGGCCGCGTTCGAGTTCATGCTCGACAACCTCAATTGCGGGCCGGAAGACATCTTGCATGTGTCGTCGAGCTTCCGTTACGACCTGATGCCGGCCCACGACATGAAGATCAAGAACAAGGCTTTCGTCGCCCGTGGTCACGAAGTCCCGGCCAACGCTTTCTACGAGTACCGGCAGATCACCGACATCGGCGGGCTGGCCGCGCTGGTCGGTCTCTGAGTCGTGTTCGTAACGGCACTCTTCACGGCAGCATAAGGGGTTAGACATGGGCAGTGAATCCTACTGGCTCGACACTGCACCGGCGTTCACCGGTGCTCAGACCGGCGCGTTGCCCGGGCAGGTCGACGTGGCCATTGTCGGGGGTGGTTTCACCGGCCTGGCGGCAGCTCGGGCGCTGGCCTTGAAGGGCGCCAGCGTGGCAGTGCTGGAAGCCGGCAGGGTGATCGGCGAAGCCTCGGGTCGCAACGGCGGTCAGTGCAATACCGGCGTGGCCCAGGATTACGCCGGCCTGAGCGCCAGCCTCGGCGCGGACAAGGCTCGGGCTTATTACAAGGCTTACGAGAGTGCCGTGCACAGCGTGGTGTCGCTGGTGGAGCAGGAGCAGATCGCCTGCGACCTCAAGCGTAACGGCAAGCTCAAGCTGGCCGCCAAGCCGATGCACTACGAGGGCCTGGCGCGGACTTGCGAGTTGATTCGCCGGGAGGTCGATGCCGATGTCGAGTTGCTGACCGCCGAACAGATCCGCGCTGAAGTCGACTCGGCCCAGTTCCACGGAGGATTGCTGCAGCGTAACGGTGTGCAGATGCATGTCGGGCGCTTCGGCGTCGGTCTGGCCGAAGCGGCGGCACGGCACGGTGCGTTGATCTATCAAGACACGCCGGTGACGGACTGGAAAGCCCAGGCTGGTGGCTATCAGGTCAACACCGCCAAGGGTTCGCTGCACGCCGGGCAGGTGCTGCTGGCGACGGGCGCCTGTCAGCACGGCGGGTTGGGTTGGTATCGGCGGCGGATCGTGCCGGTGGGCAGTTTCGTGATCGCCACCGAGGTCCTTCCCCAGAGCCTGATCGACCAGTTGTTGCCTGGCCGGCGAGCCTATGTCACCAGCCGGATGATCGGTAACTACTTCCGCCTGACCCCGGACAACCGCCTGCTGTTTGGCGGCCGTGCGCGGTTTGCCATGTCCGACAGCGTCTCCGATGCCAAGAGCGGCAAGGTGYTGCGTGYGGCGATGGTGCAGATGTTCCCGGCGTTGGCCACGGTGAAGATCGATTACTGCTGGGGCGGGCTGGTGGACATGACCTCCGACCGGTTGCCCCGTGCCGGCCAGCACGGCGGGGTTTATCACTCCATGGGCTACAGCGGCCATGGGGTGCAGATGTCGGTGCACATGGGCCAGGTGATGGCCGAAGTGATGGCCGGCAAGGTCGAGGCCAATCCCTGGCGCGAACTCGACTGGCCGGCGATTCCCGGGCATTTCGGCAAGCCGTGGTTCCTGCCGCTGGTGGGCGCTTATTACCGGTTCCAGGACTATTTGCATTGAGTTGATGTTGTGGCTTTACCGTCGTTTGCGTTTCCAGGACGTTCCGGTCAACCGGAACACTCGAGCCTTCTCTTTATCGACAGGTACAACTGATATGACTGATAACAAGATCGACTCCAAACTGATCTCCGGCCAGGAAAGCCTGAGAGTCTTCGAAGGCCTCAATCGCGGCATGTCGCGCCGCAACGCGTTGCAATTGCTCGGTGTCGCCGGGGTGGCTGCAGCGGGCGCCGGCAGCCTGTTCGGCGCCGCCGGCAAACTGTTCGCCGACGAAGCCGCGAGCCCTGGCAAAGGCAAGCCGGGCGGGCGGATTCGCGTCGCCGGCATGTCCAGCTCCACCGCCGATACCCTGGACCCGGCCAAGGGTGCGCTGTCCACCGACTACGTGCGCCACTATATGTTCTACAACGGCCTGACCCGTTTCGACAGCCACCTGGTGCCGCAACTGGAGCTGGCCGAGCGCATCGACAACACCGATGCCACGCTGTGGACCATTACCTTGCGCAAGGACGTGACCTTCCACAACGGCAAAACCCTGAGCGCCGCCGACGTGGTGTTCTCGCTGTCGCGACACAAGGACCCGCTGACCGGTTCCAAGGTCATGCCGCTTATGGAGCAGTTCGCCGAGATCAAGGCCACTGGCCCCCATGAAGTACAGATCCGCCTGAGCGCGCCGAACGCCGAACTGCCGTCGATCCTGGCCGTGTCGCACCTGCTGATCGTTCCCGAAGGCACCACCGACTTCAACCAGGGCATCGGTACCGGGCCGTTCAAGGTCAAGGAATTCAAACCGGGCGTGCGTTCGATTGCTGCGCGCAATACCGGCTACTGGAAACCGGGCCTGCCTTACCTGGACGAGATCGAGTTCATCGCCATTGCCGACGAGCCATCGCGGGTCAACGCGCTGCTGTCGGGCGACGTGCACATGATCAACGAGGTCAACCCGCGCTCCACCACGCGAATCAAGGCCAGCGCCGGTCACCGCGTCGTCGATGCGCCCTCGGGCAACTACACCGACTTGATCATCCGTCAGGATCAGATGCCTGGCAAAAGCGCGGAATTCACCCAGGCCATGAAGTACCTGATGGACCGCGAGCAAATCAAATCCGCGGTGTTCCGTGGTTTTGCGGTGGTCGGTAACGACCATMCGATTGCCCCCGGTTCGCGCTACTACAACGCTGACCTGCCGCAGACCGTCTATGACCCGGAGAAAGCCAAGTTCCTGCTGAAGAAGGCCGGCATGGACAGCATCAACATGCCGCTGGTGGCATCACCTGCCGCGACCGGTTCGGTGGACATCGCCGTGCTGTTGCAACAATCGGCGAAACAGGCCGGGCTCAAGCTCGACGTCAACCGCCTGCCTAGCGACGGCTACTGGTCCAACCACTGGATGAAGCACCCGTTGAGCTTCGGCAACATCAACCCGCGGCCGAACGCCGACGTGATGTTTTCGCAGTTCTTCCAGTCGAGCGCGCCGTGGAACGAATCGGGCTGGAAGAACGACCAGTTCGACCAGTTGCTGATGCTCGCCCGCGCGGAAACCGACGACGCCAAGCGCGGCAAGATGTACGCGGACATGCAGACCCTGGCGCATGACCACTGCGGTATCGGCATCCCGGTGTTCATCAGCAACATCGACGGCGTCGACCAGCGCGTCAAAGGCTATGGCAGCAACCCGTTGGGCGGCTTCATGGGCTACATGTTCGCCGAGCAGGTCTGGCTGGATGCTTGATGCGCCGACGAGGTTTGTGCCGTAGCAACATTGCAGGAGAACAGGGCGATGAATAGCAACACACTGTGGTTGATCGGCCGGCGTATGGGCGCCGCGATCGTGACCTTGTTGATCGTGTCCATGGTGGTTTTCGCCATCACGGCGGTACTGCCGGGGGACGCGGCACAACAGGCCCTCGGGCAGTTCGCCACGCCGGAACAGGTGGCGGCACTGCGGCTGAAACTGGGGCTCGATCAGCCCGGTGTGTTGCGTTACCTGCACTGGTTGATGAGCCTGCTCAGCGGCGACATGGGCCTGTCTGTTTCCAACGCCATGCCGGTGAGCGACTTGATGGCCGGTCGGGTGCCCAACACCTTGATGCTGGCGGCCGCCACGGCGCTGGTGTCAGTGCCGGTGGCGCTGATTCTGGGCATCGGTTCGGCCATGGGCCGGGGCGGGCGCGTCGACAGCTTTCTCAGCTTTGTCACCCTGGCGATGGTTGCTGTACCGGAGTTTTTGGTGGCAACCCTGGCGGTGCTGATTTTTGCGGTGAACCTGGGCTGGTTGTCGGCGCTGTCCTATGCCAGCGACATCACTTCACCGCTGCAATTTCTGCGCACCTACGCCTTGCCGGTGATGACGCTCTGCTGCGTGATCGTTGCGCAAATGGCGCGCATGACCCGGGCGGCGGTGATCGATCAACTCGATAGCCCGTATGTGGAAATGGCCCGGCTCAAAGGCGTGAGCCCAGTGCGGATCGTCCTGCGCCATGCCTTGCCCAATGCCATCGGGCCGATTGCCAACGCCATCGCCTTGAGTCTGTCCTACCTGCTGGGCGGGGTGGTGATCGTCGAGACGATCTTCAACTATCCCGGCATCGCCAGCCTGATGGTCGATGCGGTGACCAACCGTGACATGGCGCTGGTCCAGGCCTGCACCATGCTGTTTTGCACGGCGTACCTGGGGTTGGTGCTGATTGCCGACCTGTGCGCGATTCTTTCCAATCCAAGGCTGAGAAACCAATGAACAAGCTCATTGTGAAATCGATGCCTGTGACCCCCGACCTGTCGGTTGGCAAGGTGTCAAACGGGCCATCCTGGCTGGGTCTGGTCGGGGCAGCGATGTGTTTTATCTGGTTGCTGGTGGCGGTCTTCGGCCCGTGGCTGGCGCCGCACCCGGTCGGTGAAGTGGTCTCTGATAATGTCTTCGACAGCCTGAGTGCAGCGTACCCCTTCGGCACTGATTACCTGGGCCGCGACATGCTCAGCCGAATCCTCGTCGGTGCCCGTTTCACGGTCGGCCTGGCGCTGGTTGCCGCCGTGCTGGCCAGCGGTCTGGGCACCAGCTGCGCACTGTTGTCGGTGGTTTCGCCGAAATGGCTGGATGAAATCATCAGCCGCTTGATGGACGCGTTCATTTCGATCCCTAGCAAGATGCTGGCGCTGATCATGGTCTCGGCCTTCGGCTCTTCGGTGACGTTGCTGATCTGCACCGCGGTGCTGAGTTTCACCCCCGGCGCGTTCCGCATTGCCCGCAGCATGGCGGTCAACATCGAAGCGCTGGAGTACGTACAAGTGGCCCGAACCCGTGGCGAACGCCGGCTGTATATCGCCTGCGTGGAAATCCTGCCGAACATGCTCAACCCGGTGCTGACCGATCTGGGGCTGCGTTTCGGTTTCATTGTGTTGTTGCTCAGCGGCATGAGTTTCCTCGGCCTCGGCGTGCAACCGCCGGATGCCGACCTCGGGTCGCTGGTGCGGGAAAACATTGGCGGCCTCAATCAGGGCGCGCCGGCCATCGTGATTCCGGCACTGGCCATCGGCACCCTGACCATTGGCGTGAATCTGTTCATCGACAGGCTGTCGTCCCGACGTAGTCGACGTACGGGGGGGCATTGAGATGAGTGAATTGATTCGGGTCCAGGACCTGCGCGTGGTCGCCTGTGGCGAACGCAGCGAAGTAGAAATCGTCAAGGGGGTGAGCTTCTCCCTGGAAAAAGGTGAAGTGCTGGCGCTGATCGGTGAGTCGGGCTCCGGCAAGACCACCATCGCCCTGGCGCTGCTCGGTTACGCCCGGCGTGGTTGCCGGTTGGCCGGCGGCGTGGTGCAAGTCGGCGAACACGACATGCTGGCGTTGAGCGAACGCGAACTGCAAGGCCTGCGCGGGAACCGTGTGTCGTATATCGCGCAAAGCGCTGCGGCGGCGTTCAACCCGGCGAAAAAACTGATCGACCAAGTGGTGGAGGGCGCGCTGATTCATGGCCTGGGTAACCGGACCGTGCTCGAAGCCAAAGCCATCGAGCTGTTCCGCGACCTGGCCTTGCCGGACCCTGAACACATCGGCCAACGCTACCCGCACCAAGTGTCCGGGGGGCAACTGCAGCGGGTGATGGCGGCGATGGCGCTGATCAGCGATCCGCTGCTGGTGGTGCTCGACGAGCCGACCACTGCCCTCGACGTGACCACTCAAATCGACGTGCTGCGCGCCTTCAAACGAGTGGTGCGTGAGCGTGGGGCGACAGCAGTCTACGTGTCCCACGACCTGGCCGTGGTGGCGCAGATGGCCGATCAGATCGTTGTGTTGAATGGCGGTCAGATCTTCGAACAGAGCGCCACCGCGCCTTTGCTCAAAGGCCCGGCCCATGAATACACCCGTAGCCTGCTGGCGGCGGCGCGCCCGGATACGACGATCCGTCCGCCCTGCGGTGTGGCCGAAGATCAGCCACTGCTGACCATCAAAGGTTTGACCGCCGGCTATGGCAACAAAAACACCCAAGGCATGCCGTCGATCCGCGTGCTGGAAGACATCGACCTGACGGTGCGCAGGGGCCAGGCCATCGGCGTGATCGGTGAATCGGGTTCCGGCAAGTCGACCCTGGCGCGGGTGGTGGCCGGGTTGCTGACGCCGGCGTTAGGTGGCCTGACCTTTGATGGTCAGCCACTGGGCGGCAGCCTGTCCGAGCGTACCGACGAACAGTTCCGGCGCATTCAAATGGTCTTCCAGAACGCCGACACCGCGCTCAACCCGATGCACAGCATCAGCACCATTCTGAGCCGGCCGCTGAAGATGTATTTCGGCCTCARGGGCGCCGCATTGCGCGAGCGTATCGGCGAGCTCCTGGACCTGGTGCGCTTGCCGCGGAGCCTGGCCGAGCGTCGGCCGAATGAACTCTCCGGCGGGCAAAAGCAACGGGTCAACCTGGCCCGGGCACTGGCGGCCAAGCCGGACCTGATTCTGTGCGATGAAGTGACTTCGGCGCTGGATACGGTGGTCGGCGCGGCGATTCTTGAACTGCTGCGCGACCTGCGTCAGGAGCTGGGGGTGTCGTACCTGTTCATCAGCCACGACATCTCCACCGTGCGTGCGCTGTGCGACGACATCGTGGTGATGTACAGCGGCTACAAGGTTCAGGAGGGCAGTCGGCAGTCGTTTGCCCAAGCGCCTTTCCATCCTTACACCGACCTGTTGATTCATTCGGTGCCGGAGTTGCGTCAGGGCTGGCTGGAGAACTGCGGCACCACCTGCGGCACGCTGCCGCCGATCGGTGCCAAGGCCAACGTGCCGGAGCTGTGCACGTTTCTCAATCGCTGCCCGGTACGGGTCGACGGTTTGTGCAATCGCACCGCGCCAAACCGCCGGACGCTTGTCGGCGGCAGTGAAATCCTTTGTCACCACGACAGTGCCGAGCTGCTGAAAACCCAGCAGGATTTGAACAGCATGATTCAGGGAGCYTATGYATGAARGGGCGTTTTGTGAGGCTGGCCGAGCAGGGCCGGCCGACCGTCAARYTGACGGTGGACGGYWCRCCCATYGAGGCGTTGCAGGGCGACACGCTGATGGTCGCGTTGCTGACCCAGGGTTCGGCGCTGCGCCAGTCGGAGTTCGACTCGGGCCGGCGGGCCGGTTTTTGCCTGATGGGCGCCTGTCAGGATTGCTGGGTCTGGACCCGCAGCGGCGAACGGCTGCGTGCCTGTTCCAACGAAGTCCGTGAAGGGTTGGATATCATCACCACACAACCGGAGGCGATATGGCCACTGCACGGCTGAGCACTCATCGAGTCGTTATCGTCGGCRCCGGGCCGGCCGGCATTCGCTGCGCCGAAACCTTGCTGGCGGCGGGCTGCAAGCCGATCCTGATCGATGAAAATCGTCGCGATGGCGGGCAGATCTACCGTCGCCAACCGCAAGGTTTTACCCGCGATTACACCACGCTCTACGGCGCCGAAGCGGCCAAGGCCAAAGACTTGCACCAAAGCTTCGACCGCTTGCGCGGGTTGATCGACTACCGCCCGGACACGCTGGTGTGGAACCTCACACCGGGGCAACTGTGCTGCGTCAGCCAGGGCAAACACTCGACGGTTGATTACGACGCGCTGATCCTCTGCACCGGCGCCACCGACCGCTTGATGCCGATCGAAGGCTGGCAACTGGCGGGCACCTACAGCCTCGGCGGCGCGCAGATCGCGCTCAAATCCCAAGCGGTGTCGATTGGTCATCGCGTGGTGTTCATGGGCAGCGGGCCGTTGCTGTATCTGGTCGCCAGTCAATACCTCAAGGCCGGTGCCAACGTGGCGGCGGTGCTCGACACTTCGCCGCTGAGCAAGCGCATCGGCGCCTTGCCGAAACTGCTGGCGCGCCCCGGACTGCTGTTCGCCGGGATGAAACTGTTGGCGCAGCTGTACCRGGCGAAGATTCCGGTGCACTTGGGGATTTCTCCGTTGCAAGTGCTGGGCGATGCCCAGCGCGGTGTCAGTGGTGTGCGGGTGCGGACCGCCGAAGGCAAGACGTTGACCGTGGAATGCGATGCCGTGGCGCTGGGTTATCACCTGCGCCCGGAAACCCAACTGGCGGATCTGGCCGGTTGCCGTTTGCGCTTCGATGAGGCGTCCAGTCAATGGTGGCTGGCCACCGATGAAGATGGCCGGACCTCGGTGAATGGTGTGTATGCCGCCGGCGATGGTTCGAAAATTCGTGGGGCGGACGCCGCCGAACATGCCGGGCGTCTGGTGGCGATGGCGCTGCTGGAGGATCTGCACCAGCCGGTGGACGCCGGGTTACGCGACGAACAACGCCGCGCCCTGGCGCTGATGGACCAGTTTCGTCTTGGCCTGGCCCAGGCGTTTCCCTGGCCTGCCGAACAAGCCAAGGCCTTGCCCGACTCGGCCATTGTCTGCCGCTGCGAGATGATCAGCGCTGGCGAATTGCGGCGCACCGTCAGCGAAAAGGGCGCCTGCGAAGTCAATCGGGCCAAGGCGTTCAGCCGGGTGGTCAGTACGCCAGCGGCGTGAACTTCGGCAACGTCCGGCGCCAGGGACGATTCCTCGGGCAGCTGGAGTTGGCCAACCGTTCCTGGGCATTGTGGAAACGCCTGCCGGAACTGATCGACGACGACCTCGAATTCATCGCCAGCGGGCACATGCGCGTGTGCTACCGCGAAGACGAAATCGCCGAACTGGAGGCCTACGCCGCCGCTCCCGAAGCGGCGCAACTGGACCTGAAAATCTATCGCGGCGCCGAACTGCACCAGCGTTTTCCGTTTCTTGGTCCGGACGTGAAGGGCGGCTCCTACGCGCCCCACGACGGCCACGCCAACCCGCGTCTGGCAGCCCCGGCGTTTGCCCGCGCCGCACGGCGTCTCGGTGCGCGGATCGAAGAGCAGACCGAAGTCGCCGAAGTGCAAAAGGTTGGCGGTGAGTTCACCGTCACCACCACCGATGGTCGCCAGTTCAGCGCCGAACAGTTGCTGATTACCGCCGGTGCCTGGGGCCAGAAGCTGTCGGCGCAGTTCGGCGAACCGGTGCCGCTGGACACTCACGGCCCGCAAATGGCGGTGACCGAGCCGGTGCCGTAYGCCTTGCCAACGGTGATCGGCGTGTACACGAAAATTCCCGAGGAAGTGATTTACTTCCGGCAGATCCCGCGCGGCAACATCGTCATCGGCGGTGGCTACCGCAGCAAGCCGGACATGCTGAACCGTCGGGCCCAGGTCGAGCCGCGCAGCATCCTCAACCAGATCCAGCAGATGCGGCGCCTGCTGCCGGGTGTCGGCAACCTGAACATCATCCGCGTCTGGAGCGGCATCGAAGGTTACATGCCCGATTCCCTGCCGGTGATGGGCCGCAGCGGCACGGTCGACGGGTTGTTCTACGCGTTCGGCTTCTGCGGTCACGGCTTTCAGCTTGGCCCGGGCGTCGGTGACGTGATGGCTGAACTGATCAGCACCGGCAGCACCCGCACTTCGATTGAGCCGTTCTCCATTCGCCGGTTCGCCCTTTCAGCCGAGCAACGGAGCAAGGCCTCATGAAACCCCGTGTACTGGATATTCTCAAACGCCTGATGGCCTTCGATACCGTATCTTCGGAGTCGAATATGGCCTTGATCGAGTACGTACGCGACTTGTTGCTGAGCAAGGGCATCGAGTCGCTGATCGTCAAGGACTCCACCGGCAAGAAGGCCAACCTGTTTGCCAGCACCGGCCCTAAGGAGTTGCCGGGGATTCTGCTGTCCGGGCACACCGACGTGGTCCCGGCAGCGGGGCAGGCCTGGACCGTTCCGGCGTTTCAGGCGACGCTGCAGGAGGGACGGATTTACGGGCGCGGCAGCTGCGACATGAAGGGGTTTATCGCGTTGGCCATCGACGCCATGCTCGACGCTGCCGACCATTCGCTGAGCCGGCCACTGCAACTGGCGCTGTCCCATGACGAAGAGACCGGTTGCGTTGGCGTCCGGCGTTTGCTCGATGTGCTGCATCTGGCGCCGGTG
>NZ_JBFTLU010000100.1:0-11426 GCF_056396605.1 Pseudomonas sp. 05T35 | reverse complement strand
GCATGAACCGCCGCACCCGAAACGGGTGCAGGAACTTCATCCGGGTCACCGTCAACAGCGCCAGGCCGATAATGGTCAGCAGCGTCAGCCAGGGTGTCGGCGCAATGATGTAGAGGCACAGGGTGACGACGTTCCAAGCAGCGGGGAAGCCCTGGAAGTAGTTGTCCTTGCTCTTCATGTTGACGTTGCAGAAGCAATAGAGCGACGAGACCAGGATCACCGAGGTGGTCAGCAGCGGGGTGTAGGCCGGCAAGTCGATGTAACGGTAGATGAACAGGGCCGGGATGAACACGTAGGTCAGGTAGTCGATGACCAGATCCAGTATGGAGCCGTCGAGATGCGGCAGTACCGTTTGCACATTCACCTTGCGCGCCAGCGCGCCGTCCACACCGTCGACGATCAGCGCCACGCCCAGCCACAGCAGGCAGGCCCTGGGCTGGTTATCGAACAAGGCGAGGGTCGCCAGGAAGGCGGTCACCACACCGGTTGCGGTAAAACCGTGGGCGCCCCAGGCTTTAAGCGTGGCCATGCGTCGGGTCGTTATCAAGGGAGCGTTCTCCAGCGAATAAAACGGGCCAGTTGCTACCACCGACGGGGTCACCGGCAACCTGGCTGGGCTGCACCTATCGACCGGCTATCGGGCGATAAGGTTCACCTGCACTCAAACGACCCGAAGTCGACACCCATTAAAAATAGACCATCTCCTGTCGCTGCCATGTTTATCGAGCAGTACTTTTTGCCGGTCAGCGTTCAACTACCGACCTGTGCCTGGATGTGCAATTACGCAAGATTGTTCAAGACAGAAGGTTGATCGGCTGACACAGTTAGCGACCTTTCCTTCGTTGTAGAGCGCTATGTCTGACAATCCATTGCCGCGCAGTGCTTTCCTGCGCGGTGCCGCTGCCGTCATGCCCTTGTCCCTGGCGACCGCGCCATGGGGGCTGTTGGCAGGTTCGATGGCCATTGAGGCCAACCTCACTCCACTGCAAGGCCAGGGCTTGTCGAGCATCGTCTTTGCGGGTGCTGCGCAGTTGGTCGCGATCGGGATGCTCAAGGGCGGCGCCGGGATTTTCTCGATTCTGCTGACCACCTTGCTGCTGACCTCGCAACACCTGCTGTACGGCATGAGCATGCGTCCGGTGGTTTCGCCGTTGCCGGGTCGCTGGCGGGTGGGGCTGGGCTTTTTGCTCACCGACGAGCTGTTCGCACTGACCAGTCAATTTGACCAACGGCAGTTCAACCGCTGGTACGCCCTCGGGGTGGGCCTGACCTTTTATGTGGCGTGGAATCTCTTCACCCTGGCCGGGATTGTGCTGGGCAGCAGCATTCCGGGCCTTGAACGCCTGGGCCTGGATTTTTCCATCGCGGCCACATTTATCGCGTTGATCACCCCCGTGGTGCGCAACGTTCCGACGGTCGTCTGTGTGGCGGTTTCGCTGTTCTGCTCGGTGCTCTTCAATTATTGGCACTGGGGCTCGGCGCTGGTGCTGGCCGGCTTGCTGGGAATGAGTGCCGGGTTTGTCTGCAACAAGTTTTATGGAGCGCGCACATGATGGTCTGGGCGGTTATTTTCGGAATGGGCATGCTGGTTTTTCTCAACCGCTATGTGTTCCTTGAACCACGGTTGCCCGTGCGCCTGAGCAGCAACGCGCGGCAATTTCTCGGATTTGCGGTGCCCGGCATGCTCACGGCGATCTGCGGGCCGATTGTGTTCATGCCCGACCATCAACTGAATCTGCAGTACGACAATCCGTACCTGATCAGCTCACTGGTCGCCATCGGCCTGGTGCTCTACACCCGCAGTACCCTGATCAGCATGCTGCTGAGCATGGGCTTCTTTTTCCTGCTGCGCTGGTGGCTGTGACGCGCTGCCTCATTTTTTCGAGGTTTTGCTGCTGCCGGGAATGTGCAGGTAATTCATCACGCTTTCGGTGAGTTCGGTCGCCAGCTTCACCGCTTCTTTGTTACGCGCCATCACGCCGGCAACCAGGCCTTCGATCAGCGCCAGTACCGCGATATTGGAACTGGTCAGCACCGGGTGGTCGGCCGGCGCAAACAACACGTGCTGAGCGATGTGAGTCAGGGGCGAGGCGGGCGAGTCGGTGATCGCCAGTACCGTCGCGCCACGCTCATGGGCAAAGCGCGACAGTTGCAGGGTGTCGAGGGAATAGCGCGGTAGCGAGATCGCCAGCAGCACGTCCTGATCGGTAATTGCAGCCAGTCGATAAGCGGCGTTTTCGTTGCCGCCTTCCATGCTGATCGCCGTGGCGTCGGCGCAGAACGGCATCAGTGTCGAGGCCGCGAGACCGGCCATGTAGACACTGTTGCCAAACCCGAGGATGTAGATCTTGCGCGCCTCGATCAGGCAGGTGACCACGGCTTCGAAGGTGTCGGGGTGATTGTTGGTGCCAGCGGTGCCTAGATTGCTGGTGGCGCTCTGGATCTGCTCATGCAGACCGAACGCACCCCCGGGGCGGTGCGCCAGTTCGTTACGCAGTTTGTCTACCGGGGAGACCATCTGCTGCAAGGTTGCGACCAGTTCGGCTTTCATGCCGCTGTAACCGCCCAGGTCCAACGCCTTGGCCAGACGGTTGACCGCCGCCGGTGAGGTGGCAGTTTCATGGGCCATCTCTTCGATGGTCAGTGTCGCGGCTTTCAGCGGATGGCGCAGGATGAAGTCCGCCACCTTGCGCAGTGACGGCTGCAAGTCGGCAAGAATTTCTGCCAGTTTGCGCATGACCGGCGCGGCGTAGACCGTGGTGTTTTTCGAAGGAGTAGGCATAACCGGCTCAACATCCGCAGGAGGTTGGAAGGGACCAGGTCTGGTCCCTGACATGAGTGCGCGCCAGTGTATCCGAAGCCGACCGTTGGCGTGCAGCACCCGGAACGGTCGGCAAGCGGCTTACTTCAGGCTGCCGGCCAAGAACTGCTGGAGGCGTTCGGACTGTGGGTTGACCAGCACTTCACGCGGATTGCCACGCTCTTCGACCTGGCCTTTATGCAGGAACACCAGTTGGTTCGACACCTCCCGGGCAAAACCCATTTCGTGGGTCACCACCACCATGGTCCGGCCTTCCAGGGCTAGGTCCTGCATGACTTTAAGCACTTCGCCGACCAACTCCGGGTCGAGCGCCGAGGTCGGTTCATCGAACAACATCACCTCTGGCTCCATCGCCAACGCACGCGCAATCGCCACGCGCTGCTGTTCGCCACCCGACATGTGCGCCGGATAAGCGCCCATGCGATGGGCCACGCCGACCTTGTTCAGGTAGTGCTCGGCCTTTTCCCGGGCGAGTTTCTTGTCCAGGCCCAGCACATGCACTGGCGCTTCCATGACGTTTTCAAGGGCGCTCATGTGCGACCAGAGGTTGAAGTGCTGAAACACCATCGCCAGCCGCGAGCGCATGCGTTGCAGCTGTTTCGGCTCGGCGGCCTTGAGCCCGCCGGTCTTGTTGGCGACCAGTTTCAGCTGTTCGCCATTGAGCAGGATGTTGCCCGAGTTGGGTTGCTCCAGCAGGTTGATGCAACGCAGGAAGGTGCTTTTACCCGAGCCACTGGAGCCGATGATGCTGATCACATCGCCGGCTTTGGCTTCCAGGGACACGCCCTTGAGCACTTCGTGGGTGCCGTAGCGTTTGTGCAGGTCCTGAATTTCAAGTGTGTTCATGGTGTCGGTTCTCTTGAGTCAGTCGCTGAGCAAGCGACCCTGGCGAATGGGGGTAGAGCCTGCGACCTTGGCCAGCCACAAACCCGGTTGGGCAAAGCGCAGGCGTTCGCGGGCATAAAGAATGCCGTCGGTGCTGGCCTTCACCACGCTGTGGCGATCGGTCAGCGGGTCGAGCACTTCGAACAGCGGGTCGCCGACCGAGACCCGGGCACCCAACGGTTGCAGAAAACTCACCACACCGGGGTGTGGTGCATAGGCGTATTGCGCACCGGCGAAGGGCGTTGCGTCGCAGCAGGTGGCCGGCGCGTCTGGCCAGTCACCGCTGATCAGGCCCTGTTCGGCCAGGTAGCCGAGGATTTGTTCGGCACTGGCCATGCATGGTTCCCGTTCGGTGTCGGCCATGCCGCGCAGTTCGATGGTGGTCGCCACGCAGGCCAGTGGAATGTTCGCCAGCGGGAACAGCTCGGCCAGGCGCAACCAGGGAATCGCGCAGGCTTCATCGAAGGCATTGCCGCCGGCGTCCTCGGCCAGCAGAACGGCTTCGGCGCCCAGGCGTGCGGCCAATGAACGCAGGCGCGGCCAGTTTTGCGGCAGGGCATACAGCAACATGATCGACTCGAAGTCGCAGTGCAGGTCCAGCACCACATCGGCATCGCAGGCGTGCTGCACCAGCAGGCGGCGCAGGCCGTCGAGTTCCGATTCGGCTAGCGGCATGTCGGCAATGACCTCGATCATGGCGCGACGGATCAGCGCCACGTTGGCCTCGGCATCCTCGCCCAGTTGTCCTTTCAGGTGCACGGCCACGGCTTCGGCCAGCTCCGGGAAGTCACGGTTGAAATTCTTGCCGCTGTTGAATTCGAAGCGTCCCTGATGGGTGGCCTGGAACATTTGCCCGATGCCGATCGGATTGGCCATCGGTACCAGTTCGATCACGCCGGTCAGGCGGCCTTGTAATTCCAGCTCGCGCAAACGGCGCTTGAGCTCGACGGCGACGCGCATGCCAGGCAGTTCGTCGGCGTGCAAGGACGCCTGGATGTAAGCCTTGCGTGAGCCGCTGCCAAATCTAAACAGCGACAGCGTGCGTTCAGTGCCGCAGGCGCTCCAGGGCAAAACGTAGTGGATGTGTTCCATGGGACTTCCTTAGTGCTTGCGTGGGGCCAGGTACGCCAGCCAGTGACGTTCGGCGAGCTTGAACAGGCGCACGAGAATGAAGGTCAGGGCCAGGTAGATCAGGCCGGCAGTGATGAACGCTTCGAACGGCAGGTAGAACCGCGAGCTGACCGTGCGCGCCGCACCGGTGATGTCGACCAGGGTGACGATCGACGCGAGGCTGGTGGTCTGCAGCATCATCAGCACTTCATTGCTGTACTGCGGCAACGCCCGGCGCAGGGCCGACGGCAGCAGAATGCGGCGGTACAGGGTCAGGCGTGACATGCCCATCGCCTTGGCAGCTTCGATCTCGCCGTTGGGGGTGGACTTCAGGCTGCCGGCCAGCAGTTCCGCGCTGTAGGCACTGGTGTTGATCGCAAAGGCCAGGCACGCGCAAAAGGTCGCGCTGGACAGGTATGGCCAGAGCACGCTTTGGCGTACCGCTTCGAATTGCGCCAGGCCGTAATAGATCAAAAACAGCTGCACCAGCATTGGCGTGCCACGAATGGCGTAGGTGTAGAGCCAGGCCGGGAAGTTGATCAGCGGCGAACGAGAGACGCGCATCAACGCCAGCGGAACGGCCAGCATCAGGCCGAAGGCCAGGGAGATCAGCAGTACTTTGAGGGTCAATAACGCGCCACTGAAATACAGCGGCAGGTTTTCCCAGATCAGGTTGTAGTCGAGCATGGTCGGTTCGCTCCCACTCACAGAACGGCGGCTTTGATGCCGACCGAGTAGTGTTTTTCCAATGCGCGCAGCACCAGCAACGAGACACTGGTCAGCACCAGGTACAGCGCCGCCACCGCGAGGAAAAACGTAAAGGGTTCGTGGGTCGCGTCGGCGGCGTTCTTGGCCTTGAACATCATGTCCTGCAGGCCGATCACCGATATCAACGCCGTGGATTTGGTCAGCACCAGCCAGTTGTTGGTGAAGCCGGGAATCGCGAAGCGAATCATCTGCGGCACCAGAATCCGCCAGAACACCTGGGCGCTGCTCATGCCATAGGCCGCACCGGCTTCAGCCTGACCTTGCGGGATCGCCATGAAGGCGCCGCGAAAGGTTTCCGAGAGGTAGGCACCGAAAATGAAACCCATGGTGCAGACACCCGCCACAAACGGGTTGATGTCGATGTAGTGGGTGTAACCGAGCCCGAGGGCGATGCGGTTCACCAGGTCCTGGCCGCCATAGAAAATCAGCAGGATCAGTACCAGGTCGGGGATACCGCGAATCACTGTGGTGTAGCCTTCGCCCAGCGTCGACAACCATTTGAGCGGCGAGAGGCGAAACGCCGCGCCGATCAGGCCCAGGGTAATGGCCAGTGCCATGGAGCTCAGAGCCAGATTGATCGACAGCCAGGCGCCATCGAGAATGCTCGATCCGTAGCCGTGAAGCATGATGAAGTTCCTCACCCGAAGCGCCGGCAGGCGCGCGGGACCATACGGATTAATTGCTATCAATCAAGGTACAAACCTGTGGGAGCGAGCCTGCTCGCGATAGCGGAATATCAGTCAACATCAATGTTGGCTGACACTCCGCTATCGTCGGAACGCCGTCCGGAGCCGACTCGCTCCCACAACGCTTATTCGCCGTAGATATCGAACGCGAAGTACTTGGCCATGACCTGCTGGTACTTGCCGTTGGCACGGATCGCATCAATCGCCGTGTTCAGGCGTGCCGCGTTTGCGGTATCGCCTTTGCGCAGCGCAATCCCGGCGCCCCGGCCGAAGTATTTCGGGTCATTGATGTCCGGTCCCGTCAGGGCAAAGCCGTTACCGGCCGGGGTCTTGATGAAGCTCTCGTTGGTGTTGACGATGTCGGCGAGGGTAGCGTCCAGTCGGCCCGACGCCAGGTCCAGGAAGGCTTCATTTTGCGAGGAGTAGCGCACCACCTCGACGCCGGCGGGGGCCAGTTGCTCGGTGGCGTAGCGGTCGTAGGTGGAGGAGCGTTGCACACCGAGTTTCTTGCCTTTGAAATCGACCTTCGGGTCATTGATCGCCTGGCCGGCCTTCGCCGCGAACTTGCCGGGGGTGTGGTAGTACTTTTCGCTGAAGTCGACTGACTTCAGGCGGTCGTCGGTAATCGACATCGACGACAGCACCGCATCGATCTTGCGCACTTTCAACGAGGGGATCATCCCGTCGAATTCCTGGATGACCCACTGGCATTTGATCTTCATTTCTTCGCACAAGGCGTTGCCGATGTCGTAGTCGAACCCGCTGATGTTGCCTTCCGGGGTCTTGAAGGAGAACGGCGGGTAGGCGGCTTCGATACCGATGCGCAGGCTGTCTTCGTCGGCGTGGGCCAGGGTGCTGACGGCGCAAAATGCCAGAGCAGCCAGAAGTCCGGTCTTGTTCATATTGTTGACTCCGTGGATAGGGTGTTTGGGGGTGAATGCCTTCCGGTCTGGCGGGGGTGTGCAGCGGGTTGCATGTCCATGGAGCGTATAAATGACACGTTTTATTTCATAAATCAAATGCGTGAAAATAAAAATATCAAAACGGGCCGATGCGTCAGCCCGACGGTCAAGGTTGAATTGCCGAAAGTTATAAAGTCAGATCACATTGGTATAAGTAGTTATAAGAAAAATCGCTATGCTGCCCGCGAGATTTTTAGTCGTCGCGCTGGTTTGCAGGGTATGGCAATGGACTTCGGTAATTTGGGTTTTGTAGTCGCAGGCTTGGTTGTCGGGTTCGTTGTCGGAATGACCGGTGTGGGGGGAGGCTCGTTGATGACGCCGATTCTTCTATGGTTCGGCATCAATCCGGCCACCGCCGTCGGGACGGATTTGCTGTACGCCGCGATCACCAAGTCCGGTGGTGTGCTGGTTCATCAAAAGCACAGGAACATCGACTGGAAAATTACCGGCTGGCTGACGCTGGGCAGCGTGCCTGCGGTCGCCCTGACCCTGGTGTTCCTGAAGTACCTCAATACCGATCCGCAAACGACCAATGCGATTATCAAACAGGCCTTGGGGATTGTGCTGTTGCTGACGGCGCTGGCGATTTTCTTCAAACGCCAGCTGCTGGCGTTTGCCCAGAAACATGCGGGCGACCATTACCATTTGAGTAACCGCAACCTGAACCTGCTGACCGTCGTTACCGGTGCGCTACTCGGCCTGATGGTCGCATTGACGTCCATTGGTGCTGGCGCCCTGGGGACTGTCGCACTGTTTATCCTGTACCCGTTCCTGCCGACCAGACGCCTGGTCGGCACAGAAATCGCCCACGCCGTACCGCTGACCCTGGTTGCAGGATTGGGGCACGCGAGCATGGGCAACATGGATTGGCACCTGTTGGGTTTCCTGCTGATGGGGTCGTTGCCGGGAATCTACGTGGGCAGTCATTTGTCCGGGCGTATTTCTGATGGTGTGCTGCGTCCTTGCCTGGCGGTCATGCTGGTGTTTATCGGCTACAAATTAGTGTTTTGATCCCCGGCATGGCGCTGCCCCTCTCAGCGCCATGCCCGAGGCATACTCCCCGCGATTATTTACGCGCCTCCAGAATCAGGTTGAACGGTGTCTCTGCTGCCCGGCGGAAATGCGTGAATCCGGCCTGGGTGAATACATCCCGCAGCCGTGCTTCTCCCGCTTGAGCCCCGAGCCCCAGACCGACTTCCTGAGACAACGAGTTAGGCGTGCAGATGAACGTCGACGCGGCGTAGAACAGCCGTCCTACCGGGGTCGCGTTTTCGTCGAGATGGTCATTGGCATACGGCTCCACCAACAGCACCGTCCCGTCGGGCTTGAGCGCCTGATAGGCGTGTTTGGCAGCGCCCACCGGATCGCCCATGTCGTGGAGGCAATCGAAGTAGCAGATCAAATCGTAGTCATTGCCCGGAAAGTTCTTGGCGGTACTCTGAACGAAGCGAGCACTATCGGCCACGCCACCTTCTTCAGCGCGTTGGGTAGCCGTGGTGATGGATGGTGCGTGATAGTCGAAGCCGACAAAATTGGAGGCCGGGAACGCTTTGGCCATGACTACCGTTGAAGCGCCGTGGCCGCAACCGACATCCGCGACCTTGGCCCCGGCTTTCAGTTTGTCCACCACGCCTTCAAGCGCAGGTAACCACTCGCCGACCAGGTGTGCGCGGTAGCCGGGTCTGAAGAAGCGTTCGGTGCCWTTGAACATGCAGCTGTGGTGATCGCCCCAGGCGAGGGCACCATTGCCGCGCATGGCGGCGATCAGTTTGTCTTTGTCATGGTAAAACGAGGCAATCACTGCAGCGCCGCCCGGGACATAAACCGGTGAGTCCTCGATCGCCAGCGCCAGGGCTTGTTCTTCTGGCAGGCGGAACTTTCCGTCGACGTGCTCCATGTAGCCAGAGGCTGCGTGAGCACTGAGCCATTCGCGCAACAGTCGTGCATTGCAGCCAGTCTTGCTGGCCAGTTCTTCAGGGGTGACAGGCTGGCTGTCGGCCATCGCCCGGTACAAACCGAGTTCATCGCCCAGGATCATGTTCGCGAGCATCGCTGCGCCGCCCATGTCGGAAACCACCTTGCCCATGAAGTCATTGAGTTTGGCTTCGTCCATAACTGCTCCTCCTGAAAAAAGACCACCGGTGAAGGAGGGCGTGTGCAGAGGCAGCAACCTTTCAGGCGGCAGTCGGGTGGATGATCAGGACGACACGGCAGGCGCGTTGTGAAGCCAAACCGTCTGCCACGCGAATGCCCGGACACGCGACATGTCCGGGCGAGTGGGACGCGATAACGTCGTCCTGCATGACGTCACTGTGGGGCCGAGCCCCACAGGACGATTACGAGTAGCCATTAGCTCCAGCATCATGAGCGGGCTTCTTCGACAAACCCGCTGCTTACGGACCCGGATTTGGCAACGTCCCCCCTATGGGGGACAAATAAAAGTGTAGTACGCGATAAAAACCTGCGCCGTGTGTTTTGGCCTTGGCGGTGTGAGCCTGGACAAACTAAATGGCCTAAACCCGTGTCGCGAAATTCGGTTGCGGATTAAGCCCACTCGCCTAAGCTTCGCAGCATGGCGATAGAAATTTCAGGCGACGGAACTGGATCTTTCGCCTTGATGCGCAATCATAAAGTGTGGAAATCAAAAGGAGATGCGCATGCTCATTCGGTCACTGACCCTTGCAACTCTGCTCGCTGTCGCCGGCCCTCTATTCGCCGCCGACAACGACACGCCCCTGGCCCAGGAACGCGGCAGGACCCGGCCGCTGATTGTCATCGCTCCCAGCAGCATCGACCCGACACTGGTCAGCCTGAAAAAGTCCCTGGCGGAACCGGCCAACAGCCAGGCCTTCAAAGAACGCAATATGGTGCTGTACACCGTGGTCAATCTCATGGGCCAACGTGACGGCAAGGACCTCGATGCACAAACCACCATGGCGCTGATTCGCGAGTTGAAACTGGGCGTCAGTGGCGAGACCAAGGTCATTCTGGTGGGCAAGGACGGCGAGAAAAAACTCGACCACCTCGGCCCGATCGAGGCCAAGGATCTGTTCGCCACCGTTGACCAGCTTCCAGCCGCCGAGAAAGAGGCAGCGCCACCTGCGCCGCCACCCGTAGAGGCTGCGCCGGTCAAGGGCGGAAAAAAGGGCAAAGGAGCAAAACCGGCAGCGCCACCGCAACCTTTGGATGATTGATACGCTTGTCTGGCATGACATGTCGGCTCAACACACGCAATCCCCGTAGCAGCTGCCGAGCTCGCGAGGCTGCGTTAGAGGCGGGCCGCGTTCGGACGAAGTCCTCGCAAATCCTGCATACGCGGATTACCGGGACAAACGTGTTGCCTGATTTCACGACCGCTTCGCGGCCGAACGCAGCCTTCGGCAGCGGCTACGGGGATTGCGTGAAATCCGGGATTTTTGAATTGACCGGCACCACCAGCTGTACACGCTCCAGGTCCAATGTCGCATCAGTGACAGGTCATCGTGGAAAAACAGTGTTCGCCAGGCAAAAAAAGACCCGGCGCCACCGAAGTCGCGCCGGGTGTGTTGCCAGTCAGCGAGCGGATATCGTGGGTCCGTGCGCTGACTGTTGAACGCCTGCGGGTTTAGGCCCGTTCGATCGCCAGGGCCACGCCCTGACCACCACCGATGCACAAGGTGGCGAGGCCTTTCTTGGCGTCACGCTTGATCATTTCGTGCAGCAACGACACCAGCACCCGGCAACCGGACGCACCAATCGGATGGCCCAACGCAATCGCGCCACCGTTGACGTTGACCTTGCTTGCATCCCATTCCAGCTCTTTGCCGACCGCCAGTGACTGCGCGGCGAAGGCTTCGTTGGCTTCGATCAGGTCCAGTTGATCGAGGTTCCAGCCGGCCTTGTCGAGGCAGCGGCGGGTCGCGGATACCGGAGCAATGCCCATGATCGCCGGGTCGACGCCGGCATTGGCGTAGGCGGCAATTTTTGCCAGCACCGGCAAGCCCAATTGCCTGGCCTTGTCGGCGCTCATCAGCAACACCGCAGCGGCGCCGTCATTGAGCGAAGAGGCATTGCCGGCGGTGACGCTGCCATCCTTCTTGAAGGCCGGTTTGAGCTTGGCCAAAGACTCGGCAGTGGTCTCGGCGCGCGGTTGTTCGTCGACCGCGAAGGACAACGGCTCACCTTTGCGCTGCGGGATCAGGATCGGCGTGATCT
>NZ_JBFTLU010000099.1:0-11456 GCF_056396605.1 Pseudomonas sp. 05T35 | reverse complement strand
GACTGAACCCTTAAGATCAGCAAACCCTACAAGACCCCAAGATCAGAAAGGATCTGAGATGACTGACCAACAGAACACTGCTGCGAACGAAGAAGAAACTGCACCGCAATTCTCCTTGCAGCGCATTTACGTGCGTGACCTGTCCTTCGAAGCTCCGAAAAGCCCGGCGATCTTCCGCCAGCAGTGGGAGCCGAGCGTTGGTCTGGACCTGRACACCCGTCAGAAAGCGCTGGAAGCTGACTTCCACGAAGTGGTGCTGACCCTGTCGGTTACCGTGAAAAACGGTGACGAAGTGGCGTTCATCGCTGAAGTTCAGCAAGCCGGTATCTTCCTGATCAAGAACCTCGACGAAGCCTCGATGAGCCACACCCTCGGTGCTTTCTGCCCGAACATCCTGTTCCCGTACGCTCGCGAAGCCCTGGACAGCCTGGTGACCCGCGGTTCGTTCCCGGCCCTGATGCTGGCTCCGGTGAACTTCGACGCGCTGTACGCGCAAGAAGTGCAACGCATGCAGCAAGACGGCGTACAGACCGTTCAGTAAGCGGTCCTGAGCACCAGAGCAATTTCAATGTGGGAGCGAGCCTGCTCGCGAAGAGGGAGTGTCAGAGACATCAATGTCGCCTGACACGCCTCTTTCGCGAGCAGGCTCGCTCCCACATTTGTTTTGTGGTGTTACTTAAAACCGAGCTGGCGCCAGCCTTCGTAAACCGCCACCGCCACGGTGTTGGACAGGTTCAGGCTGCGGCAGCCTTCGCGCATCGGCAGGCGCAAGCGCTGTTCGGCAGGCAGGGCGTCCAGCACCTCGGCTGGCAGGCCACGGCTTTCCGGTCCGAACAGGAAGGCATCACCCTCGGCGAAGCTGGCGTCGTGGAACAGCCGCGAGCCCTTGGTGGTGAAGGCGAACACGCGCGGATGGCCGAGGCTTTCCAGACAGCTTGGGAGATCAGAATGGCGCTGCAAAGTGGCATACTCATGGTAATCGAGGCCCGCCCGGCGCAGGCGCTTGTCGTCCATCTCGAAGCCCAGCGGTTCGATCAAATGCAGGTGGCAGCCACTGTTGGCGCACAGCCTGATAACGTTGCCGGTATTCGGCGGAATTTCTGGTTGGAAAAGGATGACGTGAAACATGCACGGCTCCGAAGGTAAAGATGGGCGGCATTCTACGCCTGAAGAGGACCCGAGACCGAAGCTATTCCCTCGGGTGATGGCCTCATTGGCGATTGTCGGTGTCATGGTCGGGATGATGATTGGTCGTCTGACCGAGCCGGACCCTACTGTATTACAGCAGGTTGAGGTCGAACCCGATGGTTTGGTGGTGTGGTTCAACAATGAACCCAAGACCCACGGCGAGTTCATCGACGGTAGCGTCGCGTTGCTGTTCGAGGCTGAGGGCAAGGCGCAAAACGGCCAGTTGAAGCTCAACGACAAGGACGTGAACTGGCGGGTGCGATTGAGTGACAAGGGCTTGTTGCTGACGCTGGTGGCGGCCCGCCCCCTGAAGGGTGAGTGGGCCGGCAGCGAGGTCAATGACCGCTGGCGGTTGGAGATCCATCTCCAGGAGCAATAAAAGAGGGAATCCCCGGCCTGCCTGTACCAAGGTTCCCCAAAACGGGAGGGGGTTCGTCGCGGTCTGCGTGATGAACCCCGGATGTAAAGAGGGGAATCCCCGGCCTGCCTGTACCAAGGCCCCCAAAACTGGGTAGTGAATCGAATCACTGATTGGACTATTGCAGGGGGCGTGCCAGGTTTTTATATGTAGCAACAAAAAACCTGCATGAAGCGCTGAAAGCCCCGTATTTCGGGGCTTTGTATTTTTTGTGCAATGGTTCTTCGTGTTGCTGGAGGCGGGATTTTGCTTGCCGTGAAGTGCGCGATTGCGGTTCACGGTGCATTGAGGCGGTGCACGCAACCCCTAAAAGCATCACGAGCAAGCTCGCTCCCACAGGGTTCAATGGTGTTCGCACATTGATGGAACACTGAAATCCACTGTGGGAGCGAGCTTGCTCGCGATTGGATCTGGAGATCAGCGAAGAGCTAAAGGCTGCTTAACCCTCATCCCCTTCATCGTCATCACCGCTATCGACCTTCATCCCCAGTTCCTTGATCTTGCGGGTCAAGGTGTTGCGGCCCCAGCCGAGTAATACGGCAGCGTCGCGGCGACGGCCGGCGGTGTGTTTGAGGGCGGTTTCGATCATGATCCGCTCGAAGCTCGGTACGGCGCTGTCGAGCAGACTCGACTGACCACGCGCCAACGCCTGGTCGGCCCACTGACGCAGCGCTTGCTCCCAGTTGGTCACCGGTGCCGAATCCTGCGGCAAGCTAAGCAGCTCTGGTGGCAGGTCACTGATGTGCACTTCGCGACCCGACGCCATCACCGTGATCCAGCGGCAGGTGTTTTCCAGCTGCCGTACGTTGCCTGGCCACGGCAGGTTCTTCAGGTATTCCTCGGTTTCGCTTTTCAGCAGCTTCGGCTCCACCGCCAGTTCTTGTGCGGCGCGGGCGAGGAAGTGCTTGGCCAGGGTCGGAATGTCTTCGCGACGGTCTGACAGGCGCGGAATGTGGATACGGATCACGTTCAGACGGTGGAACAGGTCTTCACGGAATTTCCCGGCGTGTACCAGGGTTTCCAGGTTCTGGTGGGTCGCGGCAATGRTGCGCACATCGACCTTGACCGGCACATGACCGCCGACGCGATAGAACTCGCCATCGGCCAGTACCCGCAGCAAGCGCGTCTGGGTGTCGGCCGGCATGTCGCCGATTTCATCGAGGAACAGTGTGCCGCCGTCGGCCTGTTCAAACCGTCCGCGCCGCAGGTTGGCCGCGCCGGTGAACGCGCCTTTTTCGTGGCCGAACAGCTCGGACTCCATCAGGTCCTTGGGGATGGCCGCCATGTTCAGCGCGATAAACGGCGAGGCCGCGCGCGGGCTGTGGCGGTGAAGGGCATGGGCCACCAGTTCTTTACCGGTACCGGATTCGCCGTTGATCAGCACGGTAATGTTGGAGTGGCTCAAGCGCCCAATGGCGCGAAACACTTCCTGCATCGCCGGCGCTTCACCGATGATTTCCGGAGTGCGGGCCAGGATTGGCGCCACTTCCAGGCCTTGCTGTTCCTGAGCGTGCTGGTTGGCGCGCTTGACCAGCGACACCGCTTCATCGACGTCGAACGGCTTGGGCAGGTACTCGAACGCACCGCCCTGATAGGACGCGACAGCGCTGTCCAGGTCGGAGTGCGCAGTCATGATGATCACGGGCAGCCTCGGGTGTTGCTCGCGAATCCGTGCCAGCAGGTCCAGGCCGCTGGTACCGGGCATGCGGATGTCGGAGATGATCACGTCCGGTTGTTGGCGCGCCAGGCGGCTCATCACTCCATCGGCGCTGTCGAAGCTTTGCGTGGTCATGCCTTCCTGTTGCAAGGCTTTTTCCAGGACCCAACGGATAGAACGGTCGTCATCGACGATCCACACGGTTTCACTACGGCTCATGTCGATGTGGCTCCTTGTTCCAGTGGCAGAAAGATCGAGAACGTGGTGTGGCCTGGATGGCTGTCACATTCGATCAGGCCCTGGTGCTGGCTGATGATGTTCTGGGTAATGGCCAGGCCGAGCCCGGTACCGTCCGGGCGGCCGCTGACCATGGGGAAGAAGATGGTTTCCTGCAGGTCTGCCGGAATCCCTGGGCCGTTGTCGATGATCTCGAGCTTGGTCACCAGGCGATGGCGCACGTGGCCAATGGTGAACTGGCGCATGGCGCGCGAACGCAGGGTGATGCGGCCCAGGCGCAACTCGTTCTGGGTGCTGATGGCCTGCATCGCATTGCGCACGATGTTCAGCACGGCCTGAATCATTTGCTCGCGGTCGATCAACACGTCCGGAATGCTCGGGTCGTAGTCGCGCACCAAAGTGATGCAACCTTGGCTTTCGGCTTCCACCAGATGACAGACGCGCTCCAGCACTTCGTGGACGTTGCACAGGGCAAGCGACGGCAGTTTGTTCGAGCCGAGCATGCGATCGACCAGATTACGCAGGCGGTCCGCTTCCTCGATGATGACGTTGGTGTAGTCCTTGAGGCTTTCTTCCGGCAGCTCGCGGGCCAGCAACTGAGCGGCGCCGCGAATCCCGCCGAGCGGGTTCTTGATCTCGTGAGCGAGGCCGCGCACCAGCATCTTGCTGGTTTCCTGCTTGGAGAGCTGCGCTTCTTCTTTGGTGATGCGCAGCAAGCGATCACGCGGGTGGACTTCGAGCAGCAGCAGCGTGTCGCCGTTGCTCAGGATCGGCGTCACCGCATAGTCGACGGTCAGGGTCTGGCCGGTCAGCGCGGTGAGCATCGCTTCGCGCTTGGTAAACGGGTGCGCTTGTTCGACCGCCTGGCGCAGGGAGTTAAGGGCTTCGGTCGACTCGGTGAACAGCTCGCTGATGAATTGCCCGTGGCTGCGCTGGCCGCTGATGGCCAGGAGCATTTCCGCCGCGGGGTTCATGTACTCAAGGCGCAGGTCGGCGTTGAGCAGAATGGTGGCGGTCGTCAGGTTGTCGAGTAGTAAGCGGTGCAGTGCGTCGCTGATGGTCATTAGGACCTCTTTTGGAGCGTGGCGGCTCAGAGACTGGTCTGAATCACGCGCGTGAACCGGGCGCTGATACGAGGAAAATGCAAAAACCAAACCAAGGCTCCGAAAAGAAGCGTTCAGGCCCTGAAACAGGCGTTTTAAGCGCGATTGCGTGGCGTTCTGCCGGTGTTCGCGGGTATTTTCGAACCAAAATGGGTTGGAATATGGGTAGGGTGCAGCGTATTGCACCAATATAGTGCGCAAACCTGAACAAGGTTCAGAAGAAAGAAAAAATCCCGACTTTTTCTTCTTCGGGCTTATCCGCGAGCGGGCATTCCGGGCGTTGGCCGTAATCGGTCAGTGTGCAAGGCTTGATCTGGCGCTTTTGCGCCAGGGAGATACGCAGCATATGGAATGGCTGATTGGCTGTGCGTTCGACAATCCGCCCGTGTTCGTCGAGGATTTCCACTGCCAGTTGATGGGTGCCGCGATCAATATTGCTCAAGGCGAACACCGGGCTGGGGCCGGGATCGGCAGTCGGTTGGCCGTCCAGTAACAACCGATAGCGATGGCCGCGCTGCAAGGTGGGTTCGTTGGTGACACTGACGATCACTTCCCCCGCGCTGTTGCGCACCGAAGCGTCCGGTTCCGGTACAAGTACGCGAAGCATGTCGTAGTGAAACAGTGGTTTTTCCTCAGGCTTTTTTGGGGCTGCTTGCGGTGCTGCACCGCCGGGATTGGCGGACATGCGATTACCTGGTGCCAGTGTGACTCGCTTGGCGTTTCCAGGGTGGGGTTGATCGGTGAAGACCCGATTGCCCTGGGCGTCGATGTAGGTGTAGACCTCGGCCTGCGCCGGCAGGGCGGTCAGCCACAGGCACATGGCGATTGTTGAGCACCTCACGGGAGGTGTACCCGCTGCACGGTGAAGGTGAGGGTCGGGCTTTGTTGCACCAGGCTTTCTCCAGCGAGCACCTGCACCGCGAGACTGTGTTCGCCGCGATCGATGTTCACCAGTTGCAAGCGCGGCACGTTGCTTGGCTGGCCGTAGGGTTGACCGTCCAGCAGCAATCGAAACACATGTGATCCTTGCAGGCGTGGCTGAATCTGCACGCCGACGGTGAAGGTGCCGTTATTGGCGCGCAGGGCTTCATCGCCGGGCAGTCCGGTCAGCTCCAGCACTGAATACACGGCGTTTTTGTCTGCGCGTGGGGGTGGTTGTCCGGGCACTATCGGTGGTTGGTGTTCGATGCTGTTGAGTGGCGGCAACTCGACGGCCTGACTCTTCACGCCATCGGGCGGCTGATTGCTGTAGGCGGTATTGCCGCTGGCGTCGGTGTAGCGGTAGATCTGCGCGGTGGCGGGCAGGGCGATCAGCATCAGGATGAACAGAAAACCACGACCCATAAAAAACGCCCAATAAACGAAAACGTTGGTTTGCAGCATAGGTCAGGGTTAAGTGTTGGCCCACATCACTAACACCCTGACACGAAAGATCAATAGATCTCGCTCAATTGCGGCTCTTATGGATGGGCGCTGCACAATTCGGCAGTGGCGCGTACCAGCGCTAGCTCACGCAGCGGCACTTGGGTCGCAGCTTTATTGGCTTTGGCCAGCCATGACGGGCAGTGTGGATCATTGCGATACGGGGTGAAATCGGCCAGTTGTTGCAGCAGGCGTGTTTGTAACAGATCGAGTTGCGGGCGGATCAGGCCAACGAGGTCGGGGCGAGGGTCGTTAGGTGCTTTGCCTTGTGCGTGCCAGTCGGACAAATGTGCGTACTGCACTAACTTGTTGGCTTCGATCTGCGCCGAGAAGAACTGCTCAACGGCTTCATTGCTCAATTTATAGTAGGGCGCCTCGGCGAGAGCGTCGGCAATGACTTCGCGTTCACGCTGACGATCCTCGACAGGCTTGCCGCTGTCCCACTTGCTTAGCGCGACCTTGTCAGCAATCACCAGTCGCTCTTGAATGGTGCTGAGCAGCGGGGCGAGGGCTGCGGGTGCCGGGGTTGGAGCTGGAGCATGAGTGGCAGTGGTGGCAGCGCAGGCGGTGTTGGCGAGCAGGGCGGTGAACAGTGTAAGGCTCAAGCGTAGGTACATGGGACGTCTCTTCTTCATTCCGTGGAAGGGCATGATGTCTATAACAGTAGGCCCGATAATAAGCGTTCGCCCACAAAAAAGGCCTCCCGAAGGAGGCCTTTTCACATTACGCCGCTTGCGCGAGCGTTACTGGATCAGCAGCTGTAGTACARCTCGTATTCCAGTGGGTGTACGAAGGTGCGTACTTTGATTTCTTCTTCGCTTTTCAGGGCGATGTAAGCGTCGATGAAGTCGTCGCTGAAAACGCCGCCTTTGGTCAGGAACGCACGACCTTTGTCCAGCTCTTCCAGGGCTTCTTTCAGGCTGCCGCAAACTTGTGGGATCTCTTTCGCCTCTTCAGGCGGCAGGTCGTACAGGTTTTTGTCAGCTGCATCGCCTGGGTGGATCTTGTTCTGGATGCCGTCCAGGCCAGCCATCAACAGTGCAGCGAAGCCCAGGTACGGGTTGGCTGCCGGATCCGGGAAGCGTGCTTCGATACGGCGAGCGCGAGGGCTCGACACGTAAGGAATACGGATCGAAGCGGAACGGTTGCGAGCCGAGTAGGCCAGCATTACCGGAGCTTCGAAACCTGGGACCAGACGCTTGTAGGAGTTGGTCGACGGGTTGGTGAAGCCGTTCAGGGCCTTACCGTGCTTGATGATGCCGCCGATGAAGTACAGGGCGGTGTCAGACAGGCCGGCATAACCTTCGCCAGCGAAGGTGTTCTTGCCATCTTTGGCGATGGACAGGTGAACGTGCATACCCGAACCGTTGTCGCCGTACAGCGGCTTAGGCATGAAGGTCGCGGTGCGGCCGTATGCATCGGCAACGTTGTGTACGCAGTACTTCAGGGTCTGAACTTCGTCAGCCTTGGCGACCAGGGTGTTGAACTTCACACCGATTTCGTTCTGGCCGGCAGTTGCCACTTCGTGGTGGTGAACTTCGATGACCAGGCCCATTTCTTCCATGGCGTTGCACATGGAGGTACGGATTTCGTGGTCGTGGTCGAACGGCGGAACCGGGAAGTAGCCGCCTTTGACGCCTGGACGGTGGCCKTTGTTGCCGCCTTCCACGTCCTGGTCGGACATCCACGAACCTTGTTCGGAGTAGATCTTGAACATCGAGCCGGAGATGTCGGACTTGAACTTCACTTCGTCGAAGATGAAGAACTCAGGCTCTGGACCGACGAAAACGGTGTCGCCGATACCGGTGGACTTCAGGTATTCCTCGGCGCGCTTGGCGATGGCACGTGGGTCACGGTCATAGCCTTGCATGGTCGAAGGCTCGATCACGTCGCAAACCAGGATCAGGGTCGGCTCTTCGGTGAACGGGTCCAGAACGGCAGTGGTGTCGTCCGGCATCAGGATCATGTCGGAAGCTTCGATGCCTTTCCAGCCAGCGATGGAGGAACCGTCGAACATTTTGCCTTCTTCGAAGAAAGCTTCATCCAGCGCATCGCGAGCCGGCATGGTCACGTGGTGCTGAGTGCCTTTTGTGTCCGTGAAGCGCAGATCAATCCATTTAACGTCATGATCTTTGATGAGTTGAACCGACTTCGACATAGTGTCCTCCGGGTGGCTTCGGGCGGGTAGTGGAGTGCCCTTAGAATGTGGGTGATGCCGGCGCGAATACTCTGCCTTGGCAACCTGCCTCACAAGGGAGCAAATTGCATGCCAGTGCCCCGACTTGGGTTTATTGCCCCAATATCACGCTTATAAAGGTGTAACGCGCTTTAAAACAGGAAATTTCGCCCCTTAATGTAGCGTTCAATTTCGCAAATGACCTGTTTTGGTGCATCAAAAACCTTATGCACATTAACTGGTTAAACCTTGAGCAATTTCCGCTATAATCCGCGCCCCCCTTTTTCGGCTGGCCCTGCGCGCGCTGTTTTCATGAAACTAATCGTAAAAGTCTTCCCCGAGATCACCATCAAGAGCCGCCCGGTACGGACGCGTTTCATCCGTCAATTGGCCAAGAACATCCGTGCTGTGCTCCGCGACCTGGACCCGGCTGTGGTGGTGAACGGCGTGTGGGACAACCTCGAGCTGGAAACGCACGTCAGTGACCCCAAGGCCTTGAAGGACATGACCGAGCGCCTGAGCTGCATGCCGGGCATCGCGCATTTCCTGCAGGTCGACGAGTACCCGCTGGGCGACTTCGACGACATCGTCGCCAAGTGCAAGCAGCACTATGGTGATTCGCTGGCCGGGAAGATCTTTTCGGTGCGCTGCAAGCGTGCCGGCAAGCACGAATTCAGCTCGATGGACGTCGAGAAATACGTCGGCAGCCAACTGCGTCGTCAGTGCGGCGCCGCCGGGATTTCGCTTAAACAGCCTGAAATCGAAGTTCGCATCGAAATTCGCGACAAACGGTTGTTTGTGATTCACAGCCAGCACAACAGCATCGGCGGCTACCCGCTCGGCGCGTTGGAACAAACCCTGGTGCTGATGTCCGGCGGTTTCGATTCCACCGTCGCGGCTTACCAGATTATGCGTCGCGGGCTGATGGCCCACTTCTGCTTCTTCAATCTCGGCGGACGTGCCCACGAATTGGGCGTAATGGAAGTCGCGCATTTCATCTGGAAGAAGTACGGCAGCTCCCAGCGCGTGTTATTTGTCAGTGTGCCGTTCGAGGAAGTGCTGGGAGAAATTCTCGGCAAAGTCGATAACAGTCATATGGGCGTAGTATTGAAGCGTATGATGTTGCGCGCTGCGTCCCGGATCGCTGATCGACTGGACATCGAGGCGCTGGTCACCGGTGAAGCGATTTCCCAGGTTTCCAGCCAGACGCTGCCGAACCTGTCCGTGATCGACTGCGTGACCGACAAGCTGGTGTTGCGTCCGCTGATCGCCAGTCACAAGCAGGACATCATCGACCTGGCCAACGAAATCGGCACCGCCGATTTCGCCAAGCACATGCCGGAGTATTGCGGGGTCATTTCGGTGAACCCCAAGACCCACGCCAAGCGTCCGCGCGTGGAGCATGAAGAGAAAGAATTCGATATGGCAGTGCTCGAGCGTGCGCTCGAGAACGCCAAGCTGGTGCCGATCGATCGCGTAATCGATGAATTGGGCCAGGACTTGCAGATTGAAGAAGTCAGCGAAGCGCTAGCCGGTCAGATCGTCATCGACATCCGTCACCCCGATGCCGCCGAAGACGACCCGCTGGAGCTTGCTGGCATCGAGGTACAAGCGATGCCGTTTTATGCTCTGAACGCTCGTTTCAAGGAACTGGACCCTACTCGCCAGTACCTGCTGTATTGCGACAAAGGCGTGATGAGTCGCCTGCATGCCCACCATTTGCTCAGTGAGGGACATGCCAATGTGCGCGTTTATCGACCGAGCTAAGAGCCCGGGGCTGTTTGCCTGTGGCCTGCGTCACCGGCCCCCCGACGCCGCCGTCAAGCTGTAACGGCAAGGCCTGACTCTACTGTAAATCGCTGCCAAGACTTGTCAGCACACCGAATCCTCTGATCGAGATACACAAGTGATCGAAAATCTACGCAACATCGCCATCATTGCTCACGTTGACCATGGTAAGACCACCCTGGTAGACAAGCTCTTGCGTCAATCCGGCACCCTGGAGCGCAACGAGCTCAACGACGAGCGCGTGATGGACTCCAACGACCAGGAGAAAGAGCGCGGTATTACCATTCTGGCGAAAAACACCGCCATCAACTGGAACGGCTACCACATCAACATCGTGGACACCCCGGGCCACGCCGACTTCGGCGGCGAAGTTGAACGCGTAATGTCGATGGTTGACTCCGTTCTGCTGCTGGTTGACGCTCAAGACGGCCCTATGCCGCAAACCCGTTTCGTGACCAAGAAGGCCTTCGAAGCCGGCCTGCGTCCGATCGTGTGCATCAACAAGGTTGACCGTCCAGGCGCGCGTCCGGACTGGGTTCTGGACCAGATCTTCGACCTGTTCGACAACCTGGGTGCCACCGAAGAACAGCTGGACTTCAAAGTCGTCTACGCCTCGGCCCTGAACGGTATTGCCGGTCTGGACCACACTGACATGGCTGAAGACATGACCCCGCTGTACCAGTCGATCGTCGACAACGTACCTGCGCCGAAAGTCGACCGTGACGGTCCGTTCCAGATGCAGATCTCCGCACTGGACTACAACAGCTTCCTGGGTGTTATCGGTGTTGGCCGTATCGCTCGTGGTCGCGTCAAGCCGAACACTCCGGTCGTGGCTATCAGTGCCGACGGCAAGAAGCGTAACGGTCGTATCCTGAAGCTGATGGGTCACCACGGTCTGCACCGTATCGACGTTGAAGAAGCTGCAGCAGGCGACATCGTGTGCATCAGCGGCATGGACTCGCTGTTCATCTCCGACACCCTGTGCCACCCGGACGCGGTCGAAGCGATGAAGCCGCTGACCGTCGACGAGCCAACCGTATCCATGACCTTTCAGGTCAACGACTCGCCTTTCTGCGGTAAAGAAGGCAAGTTCGTGACTTCCCGTAACATCAAGGAACGTCTGGACAAAGAGCTGCTGTACAACGTTGCACTGCGCGTTGAAGAAGGCGACTCGGCTGACAAGTTCAAGGTTTCCGGCCGTGGTGAGCTGCACCTCTCGGTACTGATCGAAACCATGCGTCGCGAAGGCTTCGAAATGGGCGTTGGTCGTCCTGAAGTGATCATCCGTCAGGTTGACGGCGTGAAGCAGGAACCGTTCGAAAACGTCACCATCGACACCCCTGAAGAATCCCAGGGCAAGGTCATGGAAGAGATGGGCCTGCGTAAAGGCGACCTGACCAACATGGTGCCGGATGGCAAAGGCCGTGTTCGTCTGGAATACAACATCCCTGCTCGCGGTCTGATCGG
>NZ_JBFTLU010000098.1:0-13507 GCF_056396605.1 Pseudomonas sp. 05T35 | reverse complement strand
GCCGAATACACCGGCCTTGACCGTTTCGAAGCACGCAAGCAGATCGTCGCCGCGTTCGAAGCCGCCGACCTGCTGGTCAGCGTCGACGATCACGCCCTGAAAGTACCGAAAGGCGATCGCTCGGGCACCATCATCGAGCCGTGGCTGACCGACCAGTGGTACGTGTCCACCAAACCGCTGGCCGAGCCTGCGATTGCTGCTGTTGAAGACGGCCGCATCCAGTTCGTGCCCAAGCAGTACGAAAACATGTACTTCTCGTGGATGCGCGACATCCAGGACTGGTGCATCAGCCGTCAGCTGTGGTGGGGCCACCGGATTCCAGCCTGGTACGACGAGTCGGGCAAGGTCTACGTCGGCCGCGACGAAGCCGAAGTACGTGCCAAGCACAACCTCGGCCCGGACGTTGCACTGCAACAGGACAACGACGTGCTCGACACCTGGTTCAGCTCGGGCCTGTGGACCTTCTCCACGCTCGGCTGGCCGCAGCAGACTGAGTTCCTGAAGAAGTTCCACTCCACCGACGTGCTGGTGACCGGCTTCGACATCATTTTCTTCTGGGTTGCCCGGATGATCATGCTCACCATGCATTTGATGAAAAACGAAGACGGCACGCCGCAGGTTCCGTTCAAGACTGTGTATGTGCATGGTCTGGTGCGTGATGGCCAGGGCCAGAAGATGTCCAAGTCCAAGGGCAACGTCCTGGACCCGCTGGACATCATCGACGGTATCGAGCTTGAAGCGCTGGTGCAGAAACGCACCTCGGGCCTGATGCAGCCGAAACTGGCGAAAAAGATCGAGAAGCAGACCCGCGACGAGTTCGCCGACGGTATCGCCAGCTACGGCACCGACGCCCTGCGCTTCACGTTCTGCTCGCTGGCCTCGACCGGCCGCGACATCAAGTTCGACATGGGCCGCGTCGAAGGCTATCGCAACTTCTGCAACAAGATCTGGAACGCTGCGCGCTACGTGCTGGACAAGGGCGAAGACTGCGGCCAGAACGGCGAAGCCTATGAGCTGTCGCTGGCGGATCGCTGGATCATTTCGCAGCTGCAACGCACCGAAGCCGAAGTGACCCGTCAACTCGACCAGTTCCGTTTCGACCTGGCGGCGCAAGCCTTGTACGAGTTCATCTGGAACCAGTATTGCGACTGGTACCTGGAACTCTCCAAGCCTGTGCTGTGGGACGAAAACGCAGCCGTAGAGCGTCAACGCGGCACCCGTCGCACCCTGGTTCGCGTGCTGGAAGTCGCCTTGCGCCTGGCTCACCCTTTCATGCCGTTCATCACCGAAGAAATCTGGCAGCGCATTGCGCCGCTGGCCGGTATTCAAGGCAAGACGATCATGCTGCAACCTTGGCCAGTGGCCGTTGAGGCACGCATCGATCAGGCCGCCGAAGACGATATCGAATGGCTCAAGGGCCTGATGCTCGGCACACGCAACATTCGTGGCGAGATGAACATCGGCCCGGGCAAGCCACTGCCGCTGTTCCTGAAGAACGTCAGTGCCGAAGATCAGCGTCGCCTCACCGAGAACGAAGCCCTGCTGAAGAAGCTGGCCAAGCTCGAGTCGATCACTGTATTGGCTGCAGGCGAAGAAGCACCGCTGTCTGCTACCGCACTGGTGGGCGAGATGGAAGTGCTGGTGCCGATGGCCGGCCTGATCGACAAAAACGCCGAACTGGCGCGCCTGGACAAGGAAATCCAGCGCCTGCAAGGCGAAGTGCAGCGGGTTGGCGGCAAGCTGTCCAACGCCGGTTTCGTTGACAAGGCTCCGGTCGAAGTCATCGAGAAAGAACGCGCCAAACTGGCTGAAGCTGAACAGGCTTTGGGCAAGCTGGCCGAGCAGCATGCGCGGATTGCCAGTTTGTAAAAGGCACAATGAAATAAAGAAGGGAGGCCTGTTCAGGCCTCCCTTTTTTATGAGCCTTGTCCCGTCCCAGGTTCGACTGCATGGATTCCTTATAGATTCAGGACTTTCTGGACAGACGACTTTAAATACAAATGGTTGTTTATTGAAAATTTCGCAATATCTTGTTGCACCGACCGGTTGAGCGTGTCGGCCCCTGAAACAGATTTGTATCTATTTCAGGGCCCAGCACATTAATCAGGTCGATTAATAGTGCTAATCAACTCTACTCAACCCGCGCTTGACGGAGGAGTATTCTGCTGACCGTTAGGCTGAGCGCCAGGAGGAAGAGGTTCACTGTATTTACGCACCCCTTGAGACACCCACTTTTTCCCATCAAACTTAAATTGCAGATTCGCTTTTCCGGGCAATTCGACATCAGCATTCAAATTAGTATTAACCGATTTAACAATCGTAGGCTTTTCTCCTTTATTCTCGATTTGAAGGATGGTGCCAACGATGTACGTTGGCTTGCCTGCCTCAATAGTAAGCGGGTTGGTATAACCACTCCACTCATCACCCAGAGAGTAAATATTGGTCCCCGCGCCTGACTCTGTCTTTACGGTGCCTGGAGGATTGTTCTCTTTGGGAGAACCGTCAATGGCCAGTGCGCTCATTGACAATGACATTGCTCCAGCCAGTAAAAAAAATCTGTTCATATCCAACATCCTTATTAGTCATCTAACATGCGAGAGAGGCAACTATTGTTCCTCAACAAAAATTTAACACCGCTAAAAATATCGTCTACTGTCAGAACTAACAGCCAATTAGACCAATAAGAAATAACCTCAATCCTAACTATGCTATTCCAGGAAAAGGAGCGCCCACTACCGCGCCTCGCATTTCCAGAAGTGGAGTCCCGTTTTCCAGCCGAAGATGTGGGACAATACCCGCCACTTTGAGCCAAAACCCTGAATCGACTTCCCATGACCGCCCCTAGCAAACCCAAAGCCCCGCGCCAAAAGCCAAAGCCTGCGACMCCGGCCAAAGCCGTCGAGCCGCGTGAGAAGGCCAGCCTGCACCCACGCAACCGCCACCAGGGCCGTTACGACTTCCCGGCGCTGATCAAGACCACGCCTGAGCTGGCGAAGTTCGTGATCATCAATCCCTATGGCAAAGAGAGCATCGACTTCGCGAGCCCGGATGCGGTGCGGGTGTTCAACCGGGCGCTGCTCAAGGCGTTCTACGGCATTGCCCATTGGGATATTCCAGCCGATTACCTGTGCCCGCCAGTGCCGGGGCGTGCCGACTATGTGCACTTCCTCGCGGACCTGCTGGCTAGCGTCAACGATGGCGAGATCCCTCGGGGCGCACCGGTCAAGGTGCTCGACATCGGCATGGGCGCCAACTGCGTCTATCCGTTGATCGGCTACAGCGACTACCGTTGGCACTTCCTCGGCTCGGAAATCGACCCGACCGCCGTGGCCGCCGCCAAAGCCATCGTGCAGTCCAACGGGTTGAACAAAGCCATCCAGTTGCGCCAGCAAAGCAATCCCAAGCACATTTTGCTGGGCCTGCTCGAACCCGGCGAACGCTTTGACCTGACCATGTGCAACCCGCCGTTCCACGCCTCGATGGACGAGGCTACCAAGGGCAGCGAGCGTAAATGGCGCGCACTGGGCCGCGCCGATCCGAAGCGCAAGCTGCCGGTGCTGAACTTTGGTGGTCAATCGGCCGAACTGTGGTGTGAAGGCGGCGAAGCACGGTTTGTGACGCAACTGATCGCCGAGAGCGCGCACTTCCAGCACAAAGTGCTGTGGTTCAGCACCCTCGTCTCGAAAGCCTCAAACCTGCCCGCCATCCAGACCGCACTGAAAAAGGCCGGCGTACTGGAAAGCCAGGTCGTGGAAATGTCTCAGGGGCAAAAGCAAAGCCGTTTTGTCGCCTGGACCTTCCAGACCAAATCCGAGCAGCAGGTCTGGCGCGAACGCTGGGTTCGCAAAAGCTGAGTAACTGACCGACGCAGATCAACTGTGGGAAGGGCCGGGCAAGCCCGCTCCCACATTGGTTTGCAGCATTTGCTGAATCGCAGGCACAAAAAAACCGTGCCCGGGCTGTCCCGGCGCACGGTTTTTTTTACTGCGGTCTTACTTGTTAACAGCGTCAGTCAGGCCTTTAGCCACGACCAGCTTGATAACTTTCTTGGCAGCGATTTCGATGGCAGCGCCAGTCGAAGGGTTGCGGCCGGTACGGGCAGGACGCTCGGTCACTTTCAGCTTACCGATACCTGGCAGAGTGATTTCGCCGCCGTTTTCCAGTTGATCAGCAACGATTTGGCCCAGTTGGTCCAGAGCGTTACGCGCGGTGGTTTTTGGCGCGTCGATAGCTTCAGCGATATCGGCGATCAGTTGGTCTTTAGTAAGAGCCATGTGGTGTTCCTTCCCTATCAAATTCATATGGATTGCAGAGTGCAGTGTCAGCCATCGAGCCCGATCTTCTGGATCTGGCACCCTCGGCTACAACACCGACGGGTCGGGGTTATAGATGCCGAAATCAGGGTTTGGTTCGACCTGACAAATGCTGAATGCACGCTTAACGCAGTGACTTCGCGTAAGACCGGGCAAAACTAGCACAGAGACGGGGAAATATCCGCCTCTACCTACCCATTTGGTCAGCTTTATTGCTCTAAATCCGGAAAAAAGCGCATAAGCCCGGTCAGACACGCCTCGAATCCCCTTCAAGCACCGCCAAAACCAGCAGGTGCGGTACACTGGGCACTTTTTTGGGGGAGCACGCCCTCCTCTCTTCAATCAGCCGAGAAGCCCATGCCGATCCGTCATTGCATCGTCCACCTGATCGACAAAAAACCCGACGGCACTCCTGCAGTTCTCCACGCCCGCGACTCCGAACTTGCTGAGTCCACGGCCATCGAGAACATGCTCGCCGACCTCAACGAAAGCTATAACGCCAAACAAGGCAAGGCCTGGGGTTTGTTCCATGCCGAGTCTGGCGCGCATCCGTTCAGCGGCTGGCTGAAGGAATACCTCGACGGCGGCAAGGACTTCACGGCGTTCAGTCGCGTTGCCGTGGAACACCTGCAAAAGCTGATGGAAGAGTCCAACCTGTCGACCGGCGGCCACGTGCTGTTTGCGCACTATCAGCAAGGCATGACCGACTACCTGGCCATCGCCCTGCTGCACCACAGCGAAGGCGTGGCGGTGACTGACCAGCTCGACGTGACACCGTCCCGCCATCTGGATCTTGGCCAGTTGCACCTGGCAGCGCGGATCAACGTATCCGAGTGGCAGAACAACAAGCAGTCCAAGCAGTACATTTCGTTCATCAAGGGCAAGAACGGCAAGAAGGTTTCGGAGTATTTCCGCGACTTCATCGGCTGCCAGGAAGGCGTCGACGGTCCGGGCGAAACCCGTACCCTGCTCAAGGCCTTCAGTGACTTCGTCGAAAGCGAAGACCTGCCGGAAGAGTCCGCCCGCGAAAAAACCAAAACCCTGGTCGACTACGCCAGCAGCCAGGCCAAGCTCGGCGAGCCGATGGGCCTCGAAGAGTTGTCGGAACTGATCGACGAAGAACGCCCGAAAGCTTTCTACGATCACATCCGCAACAAGGATTACGGCCTGTCGCCAGAGATCCCGGCAGACAAACGCACCCTGAACCAGTTCCGCCGCTTCACCGGTCGCGCCGAAGGCCTGTCCATCAGTTTCGAAGCACACCTGCTGGGCTCGAAGATCGAATATGACGAAGAAGCCGGCACGCTGATCATCAAGGGCCTGCCGACCCAGYTGACCGATCAGCTGAAGCGCCGCAACYGATGCTGAACGGCGTACTGAAGAAATTCCTGCTGATCCTGCTGGTGGTTGTGGCCTACCAGAACTGGGGCAAGATCGAGCGGGTGTTCAACCCCTCGCAAGTGGTGTCCGAGCAGACCCAGGCCAATGCCAGGGTTGTGCTCTACGCCACCGACTGGTGTGGTTACTGCAAACTGACCCGGCGCTTTCTTGACCAGAAAGGCATTCCTTACCGCGAGTTCGACATCGAGAAAGATGCCGAAGCGCGCAAGGCTTATGAAGCGTTGGGCGGACGCGGGATTCCGATGCTGGACGTGAACGGCACATTGATTCGCGGTTATGAGCCTKACGCGATCCTCACGGCCCTGAAATAACTACTGTGGGAGCGAGCCTGCTCGCGATAGCGGTGTGTCTGTCACATTGATGTTGAATGTGCCGCCGCCATCGCGAGCAGTCGAGCTTCGACCGGCTGCTCCCACATTTRCATGTCAATTTTTTTCGATGCGAAAACCAAACCGCGGGAAGTGCACATGCACCCGCCCGCCGCGCTCATCTTCGCGGCGCAGGATCAGTTCTTCGCGCCCCGCAAACAGCAACTCGCCTGCGACCGGATCAACGCCATAGTCAATCGCCGCAATGACTACTTGCTGGCCGGCCTTGAAGCCGTTGGGCTCATCGAATTGTTCATCCGGCAGGGCCGCCGGTGTTGAATGACGCGAAACCTCCAGCGCCTCTTCAGAGGTCATCTCGCTGAACGCCCCGTGCCCGAAGCCCATGACCCGAGCCAACCACGCCGACACCGCCGGATAAACATCGACCAACGGCGCTGTCACCGATGTGCCCTTGAGGAACCACAACGGGTGAGCCATGGCGAAGTCGGCAATCGAAGGTTCACCAAACAGATAGTCACCGTCCTCGCGCTCTAACTGCTGCTCAAGCCGCGCCATGATCGTCGGCCATTGATGCCTGGCCTGCTCGACTGACAACCGCGCAGCGCTGCCACCGCTGAACAACCCGGCACGGTCAGCAACAAAAGCCTTGATCGCCTCTGGAGACAACCCGGCAAAACGCACCGCCACCGATTCTGGCTGGAACACCAGGCTCACCGCGTGCTGAAACATCACCGAATCAGCCCAGGCAGCGAAGCTCGCAGTAATCATCTCCCGACCTTCCGGGAACAATGCAGGCGAAGCCTTTTCCTGTTCCAGACGGCGGGCAATCAACGCTGTGTCGCAGTAGATATCGGCGCCAATCTGCAACACAGGGGTCTTGCGGTAACCACCGGTCAGTGCGGTCAAATCGGGTTTTGGCATCATTCGCGGGATCATCACGGAACGCCAGGACAAGCCTTTAAAACCGAGCAACAGACGGGTTTTTTCCGCATAGGGGGAAGTCGGGTAATGGTGAAGAATCAACTCTGGCATGCTGGGCCCGCCGCTGGTGTTAGATGTCAGCAGCTTAGCGCGCAATCGAATAGCGGCCTACCCATCTGCCTGATGGGCACTTATCAGTCAGATTGATAAACCTGCAGAGGCGCTCGCCACCAGGCACTCCTTGGCGCTTTTTTTGAGTTTTTTGATCAGGCGCTCCTGACGCAGCGCTTCGCTCTTATCGCGGCAGGCTTCGGTGTACACCAATGCGACAGCTGGGCTGGAGAGGAAGAAACGCGCACCTTTGCCGCTTTGATGAGTGGCAAAACGCCGAACGGGATCGTCGCTGATCCCGCAGTACAGCGAACCATTGGCCGCACGAACCAGATAGACAAACCAGGGTTTGCTCTGCGTGGCTGGGGTTGCAGGTTCGCTGACGGAGACTTCGCTCAAGGTGTTCACGTGACGATCAAGACTTGTAGGAAACAAGCCGCGATCTTATCAGCGACTGGCCTGGAACGCCTTCAAGCCTTTCAAGGCCTGCGCGCGCACAGCGTTGCCCACCAATGGTGTCCAGCCCAGCAACAGACCTTTGAAACCCAACGCCTGACGCGACCAGCGCCACAGATCGAAATGGTCGTGGTGCTCGCAGATCTTGCCGTCACGGAAAACAAATCGCGCCTGAATGTCGTTGACCACCGTGTTGCCGGTCTGGCTGAACAGGTAGGTCGCCACCCAATGCGCACCGCCCGTGCGCTCGTCGGCGCGGACGTTATCGAAGGTCAGGGAAAAGTCTTTGGCGCGAGTCGTGAGCATGCGCCACATATCGCCGGCATCGCGTCCACGCAGTTCGCCGAACGCCGGATCACTGAACACCACGTCGTCGGTGTAGCAGGCGCTCATGGCCTCGGCATCCAGCCGCTGAAAAGCTTGATAGAACTCGGTGATCAAGACGCGGTTGGCATCACTCATGAGCAGGCTCCCTGCATTGGTAAAAATGGCTTCGAAAGATGCCTGCACGATAATCTGCCAATGCAGGGAAAACTACTGACATTCGCACCAGGAATACCGGTACTGCGCAGACTTCAAACGCGCTCGCTTTCGACCTGTACGTACAGCGAACGCCCGGCACCGAGACCGGCAATGATCGCGCCGAGGCCAATAACCCCGAAGATCCAGCCCAGCGCAGTCCAGCCGCCAGTCCAGTCATGTACCAAACCGACTGCAAACGGACCCATTGAGGCCAACGTATAACCGAACCCCTGGGCCATGCTCGACAGGTTGGCCGCCACATGGGCATCGCGCGAACGCAGTACGATCAGGGTCAGCGCCAGGCTGAACGTACCGCCCTGCCCCAGTCCGAGCAGAATCGCCCAGCCCCACAGGCCTTCGATCGGTGCATAGAGGCAGCCGAACAGACCGCCGAGGGTCAGGAGCATGACGATGACGATTGCCAGCCGCTGATCTTTGCCGCGCGTCGCCAGCCACGGCGCGGCCAATGAGCTGGCCAACTGGATGATCACCGAACCGGACAGCACCAGCCCGGCTTGGGTCGGGGTCAGGCCGCGGCCGATCAGGATCGACGGCAACCAGCCGAAAACGATGTAGGCCAGCGAGGATTGCAGGCCCATGTACAGGGTCACTTGCCAGGCCAGTGGATCACGCAGCAAACCGCGTACCCGATACGCCACATTGTGCGCGCCGTGTTTCTGGCCAACTTGCGGCAACCAGAACAGCGCCGCGACCAGCGCCGGAATCACCCAGAAGCCCAGGCCGAGCGCCCAGCTTTCGTCGAAATGCTGGCTCAAGGGCACCGTCGCACCCGCCGCCATGGCCGCGCCCAGGCACAGGGCCATGGTGTAAACGCCGGTCATGGTGCCCGCGTGTTTGGCAAAATCACGCTTGACGATGCCCGGCAGCAGCACACCGATTACGCCAATGCTCGCGCCTGCCAGAACGCTGCCGGCAAACAGGCCGATCTCACCGAACGAACTGCGCAGAATGATCCCGCCAGCCAGCGCCAGCAAAATCCCCAGCACCACTCGCTCGGCGCCAAAGCGCCGCGCCAGCAGCGGTGCCAGCGGCGCGAACAGCCCAAGGCAAAGCACCGGCAAGGTGGTCAGCAAACCCGCCTGAGCTGCCGACAGCCCGAGGCTTTTCGACACATCGCTAAGCAGCGGCGCCATGCTCGACAGCGCCGGACGCAAGTTCAGCGCCACCAGAATCAGCCCCAGCAGCAATAACCACGGGCGACGCAAAACCGGATGACTTTGCTGGACCTGTTCGTCATCAGCTTCGGCATCGATCAACAGCTCTTCGAGCTCAGCCGTGCGTTTGAGTGGGGTCGTGCTGTGGGTATTCGCCTGCTGGCTGGACATGAGGTTCTCGGTTTCAAGGTTCATTGATCAACTGCCGGGAAATGGCTTTGGCCCGTTCCGGATCGCGCTGCTCGACGGCATCAAGCAGTTCGATATGCAGGTCGAACACCTCCTGACGCCTGGGAGTGATGTTGAGGGTCTGGCGCAGTTGCGCGCCGATGATGCTGGAGAAATAGCGGTACAACTCGCTGAGCGTCGGGTTATGCGCGGCGTCCACCAAACGACGATGGAACACCAGGTCGCAGGCAATGTAGCTATCAAGATCGCCGTGGTAGTGACTGCCGCTGACACCTAAGGCTTCACGCAGTGCGATGAGGTCTTCATCGGTACGACGCAACGCCGCCAGACCGATGGCCTCGACTTCGAGGATGTGACGGGTTTCCCGAGCCTGCTCATGGGAACAGCGGGACAAGGCTTTCATCGTGTCGAGCGGGTCGACGACCGCCCGCAGGTAACTGCCGTCGCCCTGCCGGATCTCGATCAAGCCGGAAAACGCCAACACCCGCATGGCTTCGCGCACGGTGTTGCGGCTGATACCCAGCTCGGTCGCCAGTTCAGGTTCAGTGGGCAGGCGTTGGCCGACTGACCAGGTGCCGTTGTTGATGCGCAGGCGCAACTGCTCCAGGGCCTGATCGACCAGAGAACGCTTCACCAGTGGGGATGTGTCTGTCATTGAATTCGCCCTTTCATCCAATCATAGGATGAATTTTCTGACATGTTAGTCAGGTTTGTCCGAGAGGACAAGCTTCTAGGGTTAGGAGGCAGGAAATGGAGCGGGATTTTCGATTGTTAAAATTACCCTTTAAGGGTAATTTGAATTTCAAGGTGAAAGGTCTCTTATGGAAAAGAACACACCTCATTACGACCTGTCAGTGGTCAAGGCGGAGGTAGTAAGGCTAGGTCCAAAAGCGTTTACCGGGAGTGCACGGGATGGTGGTCGAAGGCTCGATTTGAGCCTTGCCCAAATGCAGCAAATCGTCTGCACCCTGGAGCAGAAGATGCTCTACAAATCCATGACAACTTACGCGGACTATCAGATATGGCAGGACGTCTACCACGCAAGAATTCGTGATAGGGAGATTTACCTCAAGGTGACGTGCCGCCCAGGCGGTGGCCCGCCGGTAATCTCCTTCAAGGAGAGAGACACATGAAAACACGGCAATGCTTCAGCTGCGGTACCCAGGACGGGATGCAGCATTTCGACGGGCGAAGCTTCACCATCGACTTCAGACAGTTGACACGTCAGGTGCACGATATTTCCGGATGGGAATGCCAAGCCTGTAGTGAAATCGAATTCGACGACGGCAGTGCAGAACGTTACTCCGAGGCGAGTGATCAATTGCTCGAGGACTCCCGGCAGCTCATGGCAGCCGAGATGAAACGCATCCGCCGCAAACTGCACCTTACGCAAAAGGAGGCAGTGAAATTGCTGTCAGGCGGTGGGCACAATGCCTTTTCCCGCTACGAGCGTGGCGAAATCGCTCCTCCTCAGCCGCTGTTCATGCTGATGCGTCTGCTTGATCGTCACCCTCACCTGATGGCTGAAGTGCAATCGCTGAACGAAGGTCAGGATCTGCGCCAACGGCTGGAAATGAGGGATCAAGAACACGAAGGTGTTACCACGCCTTAAACCCCGGACAAAAATAAACCCGGAACAGGTCCGGGTTTATTTCACTGCCTGACTTCGATCAATGCAGGATCTGGCTCAGGAACAGCTTGGTGCGATCATTCTGCGGGTTGTCGAAGAAGTCGTTCGGTGCAGCCTGTTCGACGATTTCGCCCTTGTCCATGAAGATCACGCGGTTGGCCACGGTCCGGGCAAAGCCCATTTCGTGGGTCACGCAGAGCATGGTCATGCCGTCTTCGGCCAGGCCGATCATGGTGTCCAGAACCTCTTTCACCATCTCTGGATCGAGTGCCGAAGTCGGTTCGTCGAACAGCATGATTTTCGGCTTCATGCACAGCGCGCGGGCAATCGCCACACGCTGTTGCTGACCACCGGACAATTGCCCCGGAAACTTGTGCGCCTGCTCTGGAATGCGTACGCGCTCCAGGTAATGCATGGCAATTTCTTCCGCCTTGCGCTTGGGCATCTTGCGCACCCACATCGGTGCCAACGTGCAGTTCTGCAGGATGGTCAGGTGCGGGAACAGGTTGAAGTGCTGGAACACCATGCCGACTTCGCGACGAATCGCCTCGATCTGTTTCAGGTCGTTGGTCAGCTCTACGCCATCAACCACGATGCGGCCCTGCTGGTGCTCTTCCAGTCGGTTAAGGCAACGAATTGTGGTCGACTTGCCGGAACCCGACGGCCCGCACAGAACGATACGCTCGCCCTGCTTGACGTTCAGGTTGATGTCTTTCAGTACGTGGAACTGGCCGTACCACTTGTTCACGCCCTGCATCTGAATAATGCCTTCAGGGCTCACAGGCTGTTTGATCGCTTCACTCATAAACTACGCTCCTAACGCTTGTGGCCTGTGTCCAGCTTGCGTTCCAAATGCATGGAATAGCGGGACATACCAAAACAGAAAATCCAGAACACCAGGGCCGCGAATACATAGCCTTCAGTGGCCATGCCCAGCCATTTCGGGTCGGCGGCGGCTTGTTTGACGCTGTTGAGCAAGTCGAACAGGCCGATGATGATCACCAGGCTCGTGTCCTTGAACAGCGCAATGAAGGTGTTGACGATGCCCGGAATCACCAGCTTCAGGGCTTGCGGCAGAATCACCAGGCCCATGCTGCGCCAGTAACCGAGGCCCATCGCTGCTGCGGCTTCGTACTGACCTTTGGGAATCGCTTGCAGACCACCGCGCACCACTTCGGCCACGTAGGCCGACTGGAACAGGATCACCCCGATCAAGGCCCGCAGCAACTTGTCGAAGTTCATGCCTTCTGGCAGGAACAACGGCAGCATCACCGAGGACATGAACAGCACCGTGATCAACGGCACGCCGCGCCAGAACTCGATGAAGGTCACGCAGACCACACGAATCGCCGGCATGTTCGAGCGACGCCCCAGCGCCAGCATGATCCCCAGCGGCAACGCGCCGACAATACCGACAGTGGCGATCACCAGGGTCAGCATCAGGCCGCCCCACTGACTGGTCGCAACGTTGGTCAGGCCAAATATGTCACCGTGCAGCAGGATGTAGGCAACAATCGGATAGAGCACCAGAAAGCTCAGCCCGTACACCGCTTTACGCGGGAAGCGCGAGATGAACAACGGTGCCACGCCGATGATCGCCAGCCACACGGTCAGGTCGACACGCCAGCGCAGTTCAGGCGGGTAATACCCATACATGAACTGGCCGAAGCGTTGCTGAATGAACACCCAGCAAGCGCCTTCCTTGGTGCAGTCGGCACGCGTGGTGCCCACCCAGTTGGCGTCCAGAATCGCCCAGTGCAGGATCGGCGGCACTACCAGATAAATCAGGTAGAACGCGAACAGCGTGAGCAGCGTGTTGATCCAACTGGAAAACATGTGCTCGCGCATCCACGCCACGATACCGATTCTGGTACCTGGCGGTGGCATGTCAGGTTTGAAAATATGAGTCGTCATGCGCGTTTCCTCACCGCTCGATCAGCGCAATGCGCTTGTTGTACCAGTTCATCAGCAGGGAAATGCTGATACTGATCGCCAGGTACACGCTCATGGTGATGGCAATAACTTCGATCGCTTGCCCGGTCTGGTTCAGCACCGTGCCGGCAAACAGCGAAACCATTTCCGGATAACCGATACCGGCGGCCAGCGAGGAGTTCTTCGCCAGGTTCAGGTATTGGCTGGTCAGCGGCGGAATGATCACCCGCAACGCTTGCGGGATGATGACCTTGCGCAGGGTTGGGCCGTTGCGCAGTCCCAGCGAACGCGCCGCTTCGGTCTGGCCGTGGCTGACCGAGTTGATCCCAGAACGCACGATCTCGGCGATGAACGCCGCGGTGTACACCGTCAGGGCCAGGGTCAGAGCCAGCAGTTCCGGAATCAGCACCCAGCCACCGACAAAGTTGAAGCCTTGCAGCTTCGGCATTTCCCAATGCAGTGGCACACCGAAGATCAGCGCGCACAAGGCTGGAATCACCAGAAACATCGCCAGGCCGACCCAGAACT
>NZ_JBFTLU010000097.1:0-17379 GCF_056396605.1 Pseudomonas sp. 05T35 | reverse complement strand
CATCATGTTCAGGCGTTTTTCGTTGATCAGCAGGGTCTGGTGTTTTTGCCAGTCGGCCCAGGCCTTGGCCGAGACGTGGTCAAAAATGTCCTGACCTTTGGCGCCCGGGAACGGAGCGCGCTCCAGGCCTGGTAATTGTTCTTTGTACTTGCGGCACATGATGGTGCGGGTCATGACGACTCTCCTGCGTTCAATACATCGGCCGCGCGCTTCAGCAGTTTTTTCACCGGAGCGGCAAGGCCCAGGCGCGGCGGGGTGGCGAGGTTATACCAGAGCCAGTCGGCCTCGGCCACGTGATGGCCGGCCTCCTGGACCTGGACCAGCCAGGGTTCGATAGCCAGTTGGAAATGGCTGAAGGTGTGCACCAGGCTCGGCAGTTCAACGTGCTTGCCCAGTTCCAGCGAGTGTTGCAGTGCCAGATGTTCCAGATCACCGAGATCGTCGAGTTCCGGCAGGCTCCACAAACCGCCCCACAAGCCCGTGGAAGGGCGGCGGTAAAGCAGAATGGCGCCGTCGCGGTTGGCGAGCATCGGCATCAGCGTGCGCTTCTGTGGCACCGTTTTGCGCGGTTTGGGAATCGGGTAGCGGGTCTCCAGGCCGAGCATGTGCGCTTCGCAGCCCTTTTCCAGTGGACACAGCAGGCAACTTGGCTTGCTGCGGGTGCAGAGCGTCGCGCCCAGGTCCATCATCGCCTGGGTGTAGGCGTTGACTCGATCATAAGGTGTAAAGCGCTCAGCGTTGGCCCACAGCTGTTTGGCAACCTTTGGTTCGCCGGGGTAGCCCTCTTGCGCGGTAAAGCGCGCAAGCACCCGTTTGACGTTGCCGTCGAGAATCGGCGCGCGCAGGCCCATGCTCAGGCTGGCGATGGCGCCCGCAGTGGACAGGCCGATGCCCGGCAAGTCAGTGAGTTTTTCGACATCCCGGGGAAACTCGCCGCCGTACTCGGCAACGACGATCTTCGCGGTTTTTTGCAGGTTGCGGGCGCGGGTGTAGTAACCCAGTCCGGTCCACAGGTGCAGCACTTCATCTTCCGGCGCGGCGGCCAGGGCTTCGACCGTTGGCAACGACGCCATGAACCGGTCGAAGTAGTTCAGCACGGTGCTGACTTGAGTTTGCTGCAGCATGATTTCGGAGACCCACACCCGATACGGGGTGATGCCCTGTTGCCAGGGCAGGTCGTGACGGCCATGGCGGTCGTACCAGTCCAGCACCGCGGTTGAGAACTGCTCGGCTTTCATCGCTTGAACAACCCCTTGAGGGCGTTTTTCAGTTCTGGACTGACTTTGTCGCCGAGTTTCTCATCGATTTTTTCGCCGAGCTTGTCGCCCGCCAACTTGCCCGCGACCTGGCCGAGGCGCTCGTTGTCCAGGCGGCAGGCCTTGGCACCGAGCTCCAGTGGTCCTCGGCAGCGCAATGGCCACTCGATGCCAGCGTAACGCTCGTTGACCTGGCAGGCCGGGTCCGGCATGTCACTCTTGTCGCCTTCGACGATGATGCCGATGCGGTAATCCATGCCCAGCACACGCAGGTCGACGTCACCGTTGCCGTTGACGGTCATGCCCGGGATGCGGACTTTCAGGTCCGGATTGCTGGCCACGCCATTGCGTAACGTCAGGTTGCCCTTGAGTTCCTGAAAGGGGGTGTCCTTGCCATGCGGTTCGCCACTGAGGGTTTTGTGGTTCAGGGTGGCGATGCCTTTGCACAGCTGTTGCTCAAGGTTGGCGTTGAGCAGCACGCCGTTATTGAGCACAAAACTGGCGGTGCCGTTGAGGCTGTCGATCAGTGCTTTCTGGCTGTTGCCGCTGGCGGTCAGGTTGCTGTTGAGCGTGACCAGGCCTTTGACTGGCGGTTTTTTCCCTTGGCTTTCGAGAATGTTCTCCACCGGGACTTTGCTGATCTGCGTTTGCATGCTCAGCAACGGCACGGGTTGGCGTACATCCAGCGTGCCCTTGGCGGCGAAGTTGCCGTTGTAGAGATCGCCGCGCAGGTTTTCCAGGGTCAGCAGGCCGCCCTGGCCATTGGCTTTCAGCGCGGCATTCTGGATCGACAGCTTGTCGAGGGTCAGTTGGCCGAAGGTCAGGTCTGCATCCAGATCAAGCTTGCTCAGGCGTTCCGACGGAATCAGTTTGTCGCTGCTCCAGGCGTCTTTGGTGGGGGCGTTCGGCAGTGGTGTGCTGCCAGCGCCGGCCAGTGCGTTGGTCTCGGTGCTGCTGACTTCCGACTGACGAGCCACTGCTGCGCTGTTGGCTTCGGCGGATTTTGGCGGCAGGTAGCGATCAGCGTTGAAGGTGTCGCCCTTGAGTTGCACGCGCAGTGATTGCTTGGCGAAATCCTCGACAGCGATACGCCCGCTGAAGCTGCTGTCGTCGACTTTCAGGTTGAGATCGTCCAGCACCACGCTGCTCGGGGTACCCGCCAGACGGCTGACCAGTTCGACTTTGCTCAGGCTGCCCTCGGCCATGGCCGGGAGTTTCTGGCCAATGCTGTCGACAAATTTTGCCAGGTCGAATTGCGCAATCGACACACCGCCGCTGATTTGCGGGGTTTTGTCCAGGTTGTTGACTTTCAGTTCGCCGAGCGCGCGCAACTGGTTGGCAGAGATCTTGATGCCGGTCCATTCGGCGACGTTCGCTGCTTTATCCAACAGCAGTTGGCCTTGAGCGGCATAGGTCACGATCTTGCCTTGCAGCGGTTCGCCGGAGATTTCGCCTGCCAGTTTCATATCGTCGAACTGGTAACGCTGGAGGGCACGCTCGAAACGCAGCTCGCCGCTGAGTTCGGTGCGCACCCGCACGTCCGGCTGGTTGCTGGCCAGGAATGCTGTCAGCTTGACCTGAATGTTGGTCGCGTCATGCACCGGGCCGGTGCTCAGCTGGATGCTTTCGGCGCTGAATTGCTTACCGGTTTGCTCGTCGTTGTATTCAACCCGCGCGTTGTTCACGGTCAGGCTGTCGATGTCGAGACGAATCGGTTGGGCCGGTTTTTCCGCAGTGGCGGGTATTTCGGCGACCGGCTCGCTGGTGCTGCCTGTAACCGACGCATCAACCTTGGCGGCGACAGGCGGAACCTTGCCGATGTCTTCCCAGTTACCGTGGCCATTCTTGTCACGGTTGAGGCGCAGGTTCAGGCCCTCGACGCGGACATCGCTCATCTGCACTTCGCGGCGCAGCAACGGCAGCACCCGTACGGACAGACCAAGCATTTGCAGGTCGGCAAACGGCTGRGTCGGGTTGGCCAGGGTCGCGACGCCGGCTTCGTGCAGTTCAAGGCCGAGCCAGGGGAACAGGCTCCAGCCGATATCGCCATTGAGCGTCAGCTCGATGTGGGCCTTGTCGCGGGCAATTTGGCGGATCTCGTCTTTGTAGTCGTTGGGATCGAAGAAGTGGGTCAGGGCAAAGCCCAGCGCCACAATGATCAGCAACAACCCGAGAAGTACCAAACCCAGGATTTTGCCGAACGCTTTCATGGGCGAGTCCTTGTAATGAGTCAATGTCGAATTTAGCCAGGGAGTATAGCGCCCCGAAACCGACGACTGGTCAGTGATCACTCTAGAGCTGGTCCAGCGGCAATTTGAGCTTGGCGGCCAGTGCCTGGGCTTCGAGGTGCCCGGCCGGGGCCTGCAAGTGCAATTTGGCCCCCGCGAGCTCGGCCATTTTTTGCGCTTCGCTAACCAGGCGTTCAGCCACGCCACGGCGACGGGTGATTTTTCGCACGCACAAATGGGATAGCTGCCAGATGTCCTGCTGCCGGTGCAGACGCGCCGCACCAAGCAGTCGGTCATTGAAGCGTCCGGCGATCAGCGAGCCGTCGCGCAGGCTGTGTTCAATCAGTTGCGCCTGATCGTTGAACGGAGCCAGCAGCCAGTGCGGTGCGTCGTGGTAGATCTTCTGCAGATCCTGCTGATCCTGATAGCTGGGTTCGTTCAGCGATTCGACAACGATGGGCATAGGGTTTCCTGTGAAAAGGTTGTCCGGGCATTACCCGTCAATGGGTGAAACGGTTTTTTAGCGTGTGATCGGAACAGATGTCACATAAAAGGTGATATCAGTTTGGTTTTTCTGTCACGGGCAAATGGTAATCTTTGTCCGTTCGTCRGTCCTTCTGCGACCGGTCGTCGCGCCCGAACGGAGCTCTACTCGATAAAACGGTCATGCCTGCGTGCAACAAGGCCGAGAGTGAAGAGTGTCTGGCGAACCATACTAATAATTGGGGGAAACACAAATGAGCACGAGTACCGAGGCGGGGATTATTCCCGCCCAGTCAGCGTTCCTGTCCAAGGAGCGGATCATCGCCAGGCCCGGTTTCAACCGTTGGCTGGTTCCACCGGCCGCGCTGGCCATCCACCTGTGCATCGGCATGGCCTACGGTTTTTCGGTGTTCTGGCTGCCGCTGTCCAAAGCCCTCGGCGTGACTGCGCCGGTGGCTTGCGCACCCGACATGAGCTTCATCGCACAGATTTTTTCGTCCCAGTGTGATTGGCCGATCTCGATGCTCGGCTGGATCTACACCCTGTTCTTCATCTTCCTCGGCTGCTCGGCAGCGATCTGGGGTGGCTGGCTGGAGCATGCCGGGCCACGCAAGGCCGGTGTTGTTTCGGCATTGTGCTGGTGCGGCGGTCTGCTGATTTCCGCGTTGGGGGTGTATACCCACCAGATCTGGCTGATGTGGATCGGCTCCGGCGTCATCGGCGGGATTGGCCTGGGGCTGGGCTACATCTCGCCGGTCTCGACGTTGATCAAGTGGTTCCCGGACAAGCGCGGCATGGCGACCGGCATGGCGATCATGGGCTTCGGTGGCGGTGCGATGGTCGGTGCTCCGCTGGCGGCTGCGCTGATGGGCCATTTCGCTTCGCCGGCTGGCGTCGGCGTGTGGCAGAGCTTCCTGGTGATGGCTGCGATCTACTTTGTGTTCATGATCGGCGGTGCGCTGTCGTACCGCGTTCCGCCGACCGGCTGGAAGCCTGAGGGCTGGACCGCACCGGCGAAAAAAGCCGCGAACGCGATGATCACTCACCGTCACGTGCACGTTAACGTTGCGTGGAAAACCCCGCAGTTCCGTCTGGTGTGGCTGGTGCTGTGCCTGAACGTGTCGGCGGGTATCGGTATCCTCGGCATGGCTTCGCCGCTGTTGCAGGAAGTATTCGCCGGTAAATTGCTCGGTAACGACCTGACCTTCGGTCAGCTGGACGCTTCGCAATTGGCGTCGATCGCTGCAATCGCTGCCGGTTTCACCGGTTTGCTGAGTCTGTTCAACATCGGTGGACGGTTCTTCTGGGCGTCGTTCTCCGATTACCTGGGGCGTAAAAATACCTACTTCGTGTTCTTCGCCCTGGGTTTTGCCCTGTATGCGTTGATCCCGAACCTCGGCCATCTGGGCAACATCGCGCTGTTTGTGGCGGCGTTCTGCATCATTCTGTCGATGTACGGCGGTGGTTTTGCGACGGTTCCGGCGTACCTGGCAGATCTGTTCGGTACGCAAATGGTCGGTGCGATCCACGGTCGTCTGCTGACTGCCTGGGCCGCTGCCGGCGTGCTCGGCCCGGTGTTGGTGAACTACCTGCGTGAGTACCAGTTGAGCATCGGCGTCGAACGCGCGGCTGCGTATGACATTACCCTGTACATCCTCGCGGGCCTGCTGGTGCTGGGTTTCCTCTGCAACCTGCTGGTGCGCCCGGTGGCGGATAAATACTTCATGACCGATGCCGAGCTGGCCGCCGAACAGGCGCTGGGTCACGACAAGGGCGCGAACAGCACGACCGTGCTGGAGTGGAAAGCCTCCTCGGGTAGCGTGCCATTGGCGTCAACATCTCTGTTGATTGTCAGGCCGCTATCGCGAGCAGGCTCGCTCCCACATTGGATCTGCGTATACACAGATTCTGGGTTTGCTGGCTTGTACTGACATGTATAGCCCCGGCGGCATTGGGTTCAGCCCGTCAGGGATATCACCTCGCGTGTTTCTGTTTGGCGTCCGCGCCCCTATAATGGTTGCCTTTTTCGCCCAATGATTTTGCGGAGCTGGTGATGGCCGAACGTAAGGCGTCAGTCGAGCGCGACACTCTGGAAACCCAGATCAAAGCCTCGATCAACCTGGATGGCACCGGAAAGGCCCGATTTGATATCGGTGTTCCCTTCCTTGAGCACATGCTGGACCAGATCGCCCGTCACGGGCTGATCGACCTGGATATCGAGTGCAAGGGTGACCTGCATATCGACGACCACCACACGGTGGAAGACGTCGGTATCACGCTGGGTCAGGCTTTCACCAAAGCCATCGGCGACAAAAAAGGCATCCGTCGTTACGGCCACGCCTATGTGCCGCTCGATGAAGCGCTGTCGCGCGTGGTGATCGATTTCTCCGGCCGTCCTGGCCTGCAGATGCACGTGCCATATACCCGCGCGACTGTCGGCGGCTTCGATGTCGACCTGTTCCAGGAATTTTTCCAGGGCTTCGTCAACCACGCCAACGTCAGCTTGCACATCGACAATCTGCGTGGGCACAACACCCACCACCAGATCGAAACCGTGTTCAAGGCTTTCGGTCGCGCATTGCGCATGGCCGTCGAGCTGGATGAGCGCATGGCCGGGCAAATGCCTTCGACCAAGGGCGTGCTGTAATGCAGACGGTCGCGGTTATCGATTACGGCATGGGCAACCTGCACTCGGTGGCCAAGGCCCTCGAGCACGTCGGTGCCGGCAAGGTGCTGATCACCAGCGACGCTAGCGTGATTCGCGAAGCCGACCGGGTGGTGTTCCCCGGTGTGGGCGCGATTCGCGATTGCATGGCGGAGATCCGTCGCCTGGGCTTCGACTCGCTGGTGCGTGAAGTCAGCCAGGACCGTCCGTTCCTCGGCATTTGCGTGGGCATGCAAGCCTTGCTCGAGCACAGTGAAGAAAACGACGGCGTCGACTGCATCGGCCTGTTTCCCGGCCAGGTGAAGTTCTTCGGCAAAGGTCTGCATGAAGACGGCGAACACCTGAAAGTCCCGCACATGGGCTGGAACGAAGTGAAGCAGACGGTGAGTCATCCGCTGTGGCACAACATCCCGGACCTGGCGCGTTTCTACTTCGTGCACAGCTACTACATCGCCGCCGGCAATCCGCGGCAGGTTGTGGGTAGTGGTCACTACGGTGTCGATTTCGCCGCGGCGCTGGCCGAAGGTTCGCGTTTCGCTGTGCAGTTCCACCCGGAGAAGAGCCATACCCATGGCCTGCAATTGCTGCAGAACTTCGCTGCGTGGGACGGTCGTTGGTAATGGCTATCAAGAAAAAGCCGCCGATCCTCACGCTCACACCCGAGCAAGAGAACGAGGCCAACAGCAAGATCAAGCGTTTCATGGAAGACCGCTTCGAACTTGACCTTGGCTCGTTCGAGGCGGCTGAAATTCTTGAGCTGTTTACCCGCGAAATTGCTCCGCACTATTACAACAGGGCGATTTTCGATGTGCTGGCGCACCTCAAAGAGAGGTTCGAAAGCATCGAAAGCGACTTGTGGGCGCTCGAGAAGAATTAGGGCAGCGGCAAGCTTCAAGCTGCAAGCTGCAAGAAGTACACACGCGTGCGCGCTTGCAGCTTATGGCTTGCAGCTTGCAGCTCTTTTGACGAAGGAAAAAGCATGCTGATTATTCCCGCTATCGATCTTAAAGACGGTGCCTGCGTACGTCTGCGCCAGGGCCGCATGGAAGATTCCACAGTGTTCTCCGATGACCCGGTGAGCATGGCTGCCAAGTGGGTAGAGGGCGGTTGCCGTCGTCTGCATCTGGTCGACCTGAACGGCGCCTTTGAAGGCCAGCCAGTCAACGGCGAAGTGGTCACCGCGATCGCCAAGCGCTACCCGAACCTGCCGATTCAGATCGGCGGTGGTATCCGCTCGCTGGAAACCATTGAACACTACGTGAAAGCGGGCGTGAGCTACGTGATCATCGGCACCAAAGCCGTGAAAGATCCGGCCTTCGTCGCCGAAGCCTGCCGCGCCTTCCCGGGCAAAGTTATCGTTGGTCTGGATGCGAAGGACGGTTTTGTCGCCACCGACGGTTGGGCTGAAATCAGCACTGTGCAGGTCATCGACCTGGCGAAGCAGTTTGAAGCCRACGGCGTGTCTGCGATCGTTTATACCGATATCGCCAAAGACGGCATGATGCAGGGCTGCAACGTGTCGTACACCGCAGCACTGGCCGCCGCCACGCGGATTCCGGTGATTGCGTCCGGCGGTATTCACAACCTGGGTGACATCAAGTCGCTGCTCGACGCCAAGGCGCCGGGGATCATCGGCGCCATCACCGGCCGGGCGATTTACGAAGGCACCCTCGACGTCGCTGAAGCGCAAGCTTTCTRCGATTCGTACAAAGGCTGAGGACTTACCATGGCGCTGGCCAAACGCATCATTCCTTGCCTGGACGTGGATAACGGCCGGGTCGTCAAAGGTGTGAAGTTCGAGAACATCCGTGACGCCGGCGATCCGGTGGAAATCGCCCGTCGCTACGACGAGCAGGGTGCCGACGAGATTACCTTTCTCGACATCACCGCCAGCGTCGATGGCCGCGATACCACGTTGCATACCGTCGAGCGCATGGCCAGCCAGGTGTTCATCCCGCTGACCGTCGGCGGTGGCGTGCGCACCGTGCAAGACATCCGCAACCTGCTCAATGCCGGCGCCGACAAGGTCTCGATCAACACTGCAGCGGTGTTCAATCCAGATTTCGTTGGCGAAGCGGCGCAGCATTTCGGCTCGCAATGCATCGTTGTCGCCATCGACGCCAAGAAAGTTTCACTGCCGGGCGAAACCCCGCGCTGGGAGATCTTCACCCACGGCGGTCGCAAACCTACCGGGCTGGATGCGGTGGAGTGGGCGAAGAAGATGGAAGGTCTGGGTGCTGGCGAAATCCTGCTGACCAGCATGGACCAGGACGGCATGAAAAACGGCTTCGACCTGGGCGTCACGCGTGCCATCAGCGATGCACTGGGGATTCCGGTGATCGCCTCCGGCGGCGTCGGCAATTTGCAGCATCTGGCTGACGGTATTCTCGAAGGTCATGCCAGCGCAGTGTTGGCAGCGAGTATTTTCCACTTCGGCGAATACACCGTGCCGGAAGCCAAGGCTTATATGGCGCAACGCGGTATCTGCGTCCGATAAAGGCCAGTGGACAGCATGGCGGGCTCAGGGCAAGCTTGGGCACGCCATGGATTCCGGTAAACCGTCATGCTCAAACGTCTTCTCCTGGTACTCGCCAGCGCCTCGTTATTACTGGCTGGCGCTGCACGTGCTGCAGAAAAAACCGGTACCGATCTGGTGCTGCTGACGGAAAACTTCCCGCCTTACAACATGGCGAAGAACGGCAAGAACTTCGCTCAGGAAGACAACATCAATGGCATCGCCGTGGACGTCGTCCGCGAGATGTTCAACCGCGCTGAAATCACTTACAGCCTGACCCTGCGTTTTCCTTGGGAGCGAATCTACAAACTCGCCCTGGAGAACCCCGGGTATGGCGTGTTCGTCATGGCGCGACTGCCGGACCGCGAGAAACTCTTCAAATGGGTCGGCCCGATTGGTCCGGACGACTGGATCATGCTGGCCAAGGCTGACAGCAAGATCACCCTCGAGTCGCTGGCGCAGGCGCGCAAGTACAAGATCGGTGCCTACAAGGGTGATGCGATCGCCGAAACGTTGGCCAAGCAGGGTCTGAAACCGATCGTGGTGCTGCGCGATCAGGACAACGCGAAGAAGCTGGTCAATGGCCAGATCGACCTTTGGGCGACGGGAGATCCTGCTGGCCGTTACCTGGCTCGGCAGGACGGTGTGACAGGCCTCAAGACCGTGCTGCGTTTCAACAGCGCCCAACTTTATCTGGCGCTGAACAAAGACGTGTCCGACGAAATCGTCGCCAGGCTTCAGGCCGCGCTGGATCAGTTGCGCAAAGAAGGCGTGGTGGACGACATCATGGCGCGGTATCTCTGATAGCGTTCAGTGCATTTCCAGCAACTGATGTGCGCTCAACAAGGTAGACCGCCCACGTGAATGCATTGCGTAACAATGCAGTGGTGATGGGTTGTTCTGCGCTATCGACTCCAATGATACATAGCACATGGACACCGGTTTGAGGCCCTATGGTCCGATTGATATAGGGCGTGGCGGAGTCAAAGGCTGCACTGTAATGACTGGGTATACGACAGTCTTTTGCATTGCGTGCAGTTTTGTATCGATAGAAGGGTGAGCTGATAGAGAACCTGTAGTTCCAGGTTGGCAAAATATTGCCCTGGCCAGTGCGCCGTTCCATGTAGACGTGGCTTCGGATGTTCCAGGGCTCCTCGATTGCGATGTCCACGGGTTGCAACTGGCAGTTTGTCGAGTTGCCGTCGAACACACCATTGATAAAACAGTAGTGCAGAAAGTTGGCGGCGTAGCTGTAGTTGTAGGTGCTCGCCTCGCAGGAGTCGCTGTAACTGCACTCTGATCGGTCTGTTCCGTCGGCAGCCAATGCGTACTTGCTGACGATGCTGGTGATATCACTGTTGCTACGATCCAGCATCGGACTTCCGGAGCTGCCGCCGCGGATTGCGTCGCATCGATTTCTGAATGCCTGGGGAAATACACCCGGATGCCCGATAAAGCTACCGGCCGATTGTTCCGAGCAAGCGCTCATGCGCAGGCCTTGTTCGGTGAACCCTGGTGGAGCTCCAATATTCAGCACGTCGCGACTCTCGTCGCTCTGGTGGGCGGCAAGTTTGAGTGGTTTGACACCTGAATTGATGAGGCTCGCCAGTGAGCGCTCAACCTTGATTACTGCGAGATCGGTGCCGACAGTGCTGCTCCAAAGAGCGGTGCGTACCGGGTAGGTGGTCTGCCGCTCAGGTTCGTCATAAAAGTAGTTGAAGGTGATGTTCGCGACGATGGGCACGTTGGTGCGTGCGGTACCGTATTCGTAGAGCACGCAATGACCGCTGGTGATCAGATACGCAGGCCCTACGGCTTTGCCTTCGCTGTTTCGGGTGTCGAGCAGGGAGGCGGTGCATGAAGCGCCGGAACTGAAGGTCAGGCGTCCGATACCGCTCCAGAGTGCGTAGCGCTTATCGCTGTTTTGCAGTGCCTTTGAGGCTGACTCGTTGGCGGCACCCTCTCCCAGGTCCCGCGCTTGCAGGCAGGTGCTGGTGATCAGCAGGCAGTAAAGGACTAGATGATTGATGTATTTCATGGCCATTCCTTGGGGATGAAATTCGGGGCGAGCTTTATCCTGGCACGTGCCTGAGTACCTGAAGGCATAGATAGTTATTGCATCGCAGAAGGCCTGAGTCCGAGGCTCGGTGGTGCGTTTCAGCGGTTGCGGTAGTTCCCATCGGTGCCATGGGCCGCCGTCGCGCGATTGCTGCGCACGCTGATCATCAACTTGATATCGATCCAGTCGATGCCCTGGGCCTTGAGCTTGGGCAGTTCGCGCTCAAGCACCGCCAGGGTTTGTGGATAAGGGTGGCCGATCATCACCGCAGAGCCTTGCTTATGAGCCAGGCTGATGGCGGTCTGTAGCTGAGTGAAGATTGCGCCCTCGGTGCGCTCGTCATCGAGAAACACATCGCGCGAAACACTCGCCAAACCGATCTTCTGCGCCTCGGCGGCGGCGACTGTCTGGGCGCTGGTACGGCTGTCGACAAAGAACTTGTGCCGACGTTGCAGCTCGGCCATCAGCCAGATCATGGCCGGTTGCTGGGCGGTCATGCGGCTGCCCATGTGGTTGTTGATGCCGCTGGTATAGGGCACGGCGTTGAATGCCGCGTTCAGGCGTTTTTCCAGCTCTTCGATGGGGAGTTCGGGATGCCAGGCGAACGGGCCGGTGGCCGGGTCCATGGGCATATGCAAAATGACTATCTTGCCGGCGCGGTGGGCCTCGCGGGCAAATTCGGCAGCGTGGGGAGTGTCGGGCATGATTGCCGTGGTCACCGGTCCGGGCAGCGCCAGCACGCGGCGGTCGCGCGGCAGGTTTTGCCCCAGGTCATCGATGATCAGGCTCAGGTAGGCCTTGTGTGGCGCCGCCGTCTCGACAGGCGCCGCATGAGCAGCACCCGCCAGACAACACAGCAGACTGAGGATGACCCGCAAGCGCATCTCAGTGGCCGCGAGTGATGCTCAGGCCTTTGAGCAGGCTCAGGGCCTGGGCCAATTGGTAATCGTCGTCCTGTGGCATCGGTTTGGCTTTGCCGCTGGACTTGGTCGGTTTGTCGGCGCCGCCGTTGCCATTGCCCAGGTGACCTTGCAGATCGGCTTCCTTGAAGTACTCGCCGTCCTGCTCGTTGGTGATCTTGGCCTTGCGCACTTCGATGTCCGGAACGATGCCTTGGGCCTGGATCGAACGCCCGTTCGGTGTGAAGTACAACGCGGTGGTGATCTTCAACGCACGGTCGTTGTTCAGTGGCAGCACGGTCTGCACCGAACCTTTACCGAAACTGGTGGTGCCCATGACCACTGCGCGTTTTTGATCCTGCAAGGCGCCGGCGACAATTTCCGAAGCCGAGGCGCTACCGCCGTTGATCAGCACGACCATGGGCACCGCTTCGCTTTCGTCCTTGCCGGTGGCAGAGAAGCGCAGTTCGGAGTTGGCGATGCGACCCTTGGTGTAAACGATCAGGCCTTTGGTGATGAAGTGGTCGACCACTTCCACCGCTGCTTGCAGCACGCCGCCGGGGTTGTTGCGCAGATCAAGCACGATGCCGCTGAGCTTCTTGCCATTGTCCTTGCGCAACTTGGCCAGGGCCTTGGAGACCTCTTCGCCGGTCTTGACCTGGAACTGGGTGATGCGGATGTAGGCGTAGCCCGAATCCAGCAACTGGCTCTTCACGCTCTTGACCTGAATGGTCGCGCGGGTCAGCGTCACGTCGAACGGTGCACCACCGTCGCGCACCAGAGTCAGAGTGATCTTCTCGCCGATCTTGCCGCGCATCTTGTCCACGGCTTCGGTCATGCTCTGGCCGCGGGTTGGCTGGCCGTTGATCTTGACGATGAAGTCACCGGCCTGGATGCCGGCCTTGGAGGCTGGCGTGTCATCGATCGGCGAAACGACTTTGATGAAGCCGTCTTCGGCGCCGACTTCGATACCCAGGCCGCCGAATTCGCCGCTGGTGCTTTCCTGCAGCTCGGCAAAGTCTTCCGGGCCGAGGTAGGCGGAGTGCGGGTCGAGGTTGCTGAGCATGCCCTTGATGGCATTTTCCAGCAGGGTCTTGTCGTCAACCGGTTCGACATAGGCAGCCTTGATCCGATCCATGACCTCGGCAAAGGTGCGCAGCTCTTCCAACGGCAATGGCGCCTTGGTGGTCGCGGCAGTGCCCGCAGGCGCAACCGCCGGGGCCGGTTGAGCGGCAAACGCCAACGGCGCACCGATCACCAGAGCGATCGTCAGGGCCAGCGAATTGAGGCGGGACAAATGCAGCATGTCGAACGAACTCCTAATGTAGGTGACTCAACGCCTATCCTTGCGCGCGGCACCATTGTGCTGGATCACTCGGGTGACCCTGCTGACGAATAGCGAAATACAGAGCAGGTGTGTCCTGGCCACCACTGTTACCGACAGTGGAGATGGATTCACCGGCCTTGACCACGTCACCGGCCGCTTTAAGCAGCGTCTGGTTGTGGCCGTACAAACTCAAAAAACCATTGCCGTGGTCGAGGATCACCAGCAAACCGGCGCCGCGCAACCAGTCGGCAAACACCACGCGGCCGCCGTGTACGGCATGCACCTGGCTGCCTGCAGAGGCGCTGATCATCACGCCGTCCCACTTGGTTCGGGCATCGTCACCACGGGTTTCACCGAAACGCGCAAGCAATCGACCATCGACAGGCCACGGAAGTTTTCCGCGGGCTGAAGCAAAGGGTCCGCCGAAGGACTCGCCTGCACTTGAAACCAGTGCGCCGGGTGTCGGCTTGGCGGGTTTGCGTGGGGCATCAGTAGGGGCTTCAGCCCGGGCCTGAGCCTCACGTAAACGCTTTTTTTCGGCTTCCTGCTGGGCGATCAGCGCTTTTTGTCGCGCTTCTTCTGCCTCACGGGCCTGGCGGGCCAGGGTTTCCTCGATGGTTTTGAGTACTTTAGACAGATCGGCCTGATCCTGCTCGCGGGCTTGCAGCTTCTGGTCGCGGGCTTTCACGTCATCGTTAAGCTTGGCCAGGACTTGCTGACGCTCCTTGCGGACTTTGTCGAGTTCGTCGCGCTGGCTGTCGAGGCTGCTTTTCTGCACCAGCAACTGGGCTTGTTGCAGGGAGATGTCCTGCTCGACGTTGGCCAGCTGGCGCAGGGTTTCGTTGAAGTTCTTTAACTGCTCCAGGCGCGCCTGGCTCAGGTAGTCGTAATAGGTGAGGGTGCGGGCGAATTTTTCCGGGTTCTGCTGGTTGAGCAGCAGCTTCAGGTACTCCTGGCGGCCGTTCTGATAGGCCGCGCGGGCCTGAATGGCGATCAGTCGTTGCTGTTCAATGCGCGCGCTCTGGAGTTTTTTTTTCTCACCATCGAGTCGCTGTATCTCGGATTCGCTTTTCTTCAGCTCTTTTTGCAGGGCATCGACCTGCTTCTCGAGCTTGCCCATCTCGGTCTCGGTGCCTTTGAGCTCCTTTTGCACGCCGGACTTTTCTTCCTGCAACTTGCCCAGCAGCTTTTTCAGCTCGGCAATATCCTGACGCGTGGCGTCCAACTGTTGCTGGGTTTGCGCGCGCTCATCGGCAAACGCCGGATGGAGCAAGCAGGTCAGGGCAAGGGCAATCAGGGCGCGGAGCATAGAGGCGGGCGACACCAGGGGAAAAAAGACAGCCTAGTATGCCCGGCCAAGACTGTAAAAAAAACGTCCAATTCGGGCTGTGTGATAACTGGAGCAGGTTGGGGGGTGAAAACAATGAAAAACCAGTGTGGGAGCGAGCAAGCCCGCTCCCACAGTTGATTTGTGGTGTGTCAGGGGGGATTTAAGCAATCCCCCCTTGTTTGATTACACCAGGATCGACGTACCCGTCATCTCCTCAGGTTTCGCAAGGCCCAGTAGTTTGAGCATGGTCGGTGCCACGTCTGCCAGTACGCCGCCTTCGCGAACCTTGAGGTTGCGTTTGCCGACGTAGATGAACGGTACTGGTTCAGTGGTGTGAGCGGTGTGCGCCTGGCCGGTGGATTCGTCGGACATTTGCTCGACGTTGCCGTGGTCGGCGGTGATCAGTGCTTCGCCGCCGACTTTTTCCAGGGCATCGACGATGCGGCCAACGCACAGGTCCAGGCACTCGACGGCTTTCACCGCAGCATCGAACACGCCGCTGTGGCCGACCATGTCGCCGTTGGCGTAGTTGACCACGATCACGTCGTAGCGCTGGTTTTCGATCGCGTCGACGATCTTGTCGGTGACTTCCGGTGCGCTCATTTCTGGCTGCAAGTCATAGGTGGCGACTTTCGGCGACGGGATCAGGATGCGCTCTTCGCCCGGGAACGGTTCTTCGCGACCACCGGAGAAAAAGAAGGTCACGTGAGCGTATTTTTCGGTTTCGGCGATGCGCAGCTGGGTTTTGCCGTTTTTCGCCAAATAGTCGCCCAGCACGTTTTCCAGGCTGCCTGGCGCAAAGGCTGCCGGTGCAGGAATGCTGGCGGCGTATTGGGTCAGCATGACGAAACCGGCCAGTTTCGGCTGGCGCGCGCGCTCGAAATCCTTGAAATCGTCTTCGACGAATACCCGGGTCAGCTCACGGGCGCGGTCGGCGCGGAAGTTCATGAACACCACGGCGTCGCCGTCTTCGACCTTGACCGGTTCACCGATGGTGGTGGCTTTGACGAATTCGTCGCTCTCGCCACGTTCGTAGGCCGCCTGCAGGCCTTGCTGGGCGGTGGGGGCGTTGAATTCGCCGTTACCGTCAACGATCAGGTTGTAGGCTTGGGACACGCGATCCCAGCGGTTGTCGCGGTCCATGGCGAAGTAACGGCCAATGATGCTGGCGATCCGGCCTTTGCCCAGCGTCTTGAACGCTTCATCCAGCAGCTCGATCGACGACTGTGCGCTTTTTGGCGGCGTGTCGCGGCCGTCGAGGAAGGCGTGCAGGTAGATCTTCTCGGCGCCGCGCTTGAAGGCCAGTTCGGCCATGGCGATCAGGTGATCCTGGTGGCTATGCACGCCGCCTTCGGACAACAGGCCCATGAAGTGCACGGCTTTGCCGGCAGCAACGGCTTTATCCACCGCGGCGCAGATGGTCGGGTTTTCGAAGAACTCGCCATCGCGGATCGCTTTGGTCACGCGGGTGAAGTCCTGATACACCACACGGCCTGCGCCGAGGTTCATGTGGCCGACTTCGGAGTTGCCCATTTGCCCGTCCGGCAGGCCGACGTCCATGCCCGAGCCCGAGATCAGGCCGTTCGGTACGGTGGCGTACAAACGGTCGAGGACCGGCTTTTTGGCCGCGAACACGGCGTTGGATTCCTGGCTTTCACTGTGACCGAAGCCGTCGAGAATAATCAGGACCAAAGGTTTAGGCGTGGTAGTCATGGATTCCACTCTGGCTTAAGTTAAAGGTGCGATGGAAAAAGGGAGTGGCAGTTTAAAGCGAAGTTCAGACCGCGTCACCGCCGGACGGGGTTTGGCCCACCATAGTGGCTGTGTATACTGGCCGACATTTTAACGCCCTGGAACCTCCTTGATGGTTGCTCACCTGATTGAATTTGCCACTAACCACTATCTGCTCGTCGGTATCTTCGTCGTACTGCTGGCGTTGTTGATCGCCCGCGAGATGAGCCGTGGCGGCCGCAGCCTCAGCACCGCCGAGCTGACTGCGCTGGTCAACAAGGACCAGGGCGTCGTTGTCGACATCCGTCCAAGCAAGGATTTCGCCGCCGGTCACATTGTTGGCGCGCTGAACATTCCGCAGGACAAACTGACCGCTCGCGTTGGCGAACTGGAAAAGCACAAGGCCAAGACCATCATTCTGGTCGATGCCCTGGGCCAGCACTCCGGTACTCACGCTCGCGAGTTGTTGAAGTCCGGTTTTATCGCAGCCAAGCTGTCCGGCGGGATCTCCAGCTGGAAAGCCGACAATCTGCCGCTGGTGAAGTGATATGAAAAATGTCGTCGTCTATTCCAGCGATTACTGCCCCTACTGCTCGCGAGCCAAGTACCTGCTCGAGAACAAGGGCGTAGCCTTCGAAGAGATCAAGGTCGATGGCAAGCCGCAGGTGCGTGCCGAGATGGCCCAGAAAGCCGGACGTACGTCCGTGCCGCAGATCTGGATCGGCAGCACCCACGTTGGTGGTTGTGATGATTTGTTTGCCCTGGACCGCGCCGGCAAGCTCGACGCGCTGCTCACGGCGATCTGGATCGGCAGCACCCACGTTGGTGGTTGTGATGATTTGTTTGCCCTGGACCGCGCCGGCAAGCTCGACGCGCTGCTCACGGC
>NZ_JBFTLU010000096.1:0-29678 GCF_056396605.1 Pseudomonas sp. 05T35 | reverse complement strand
CCCGAAAACTGGGTATCGTCGGCGGGCTTGGCTCCCTGGCGGGAGGCGACCTTTTCTTCAAGCTGGTCAAGTCGAGAGCCGTGCTGGCTGATCAAGGTCGATACCACTTCCTCTTCGAGCAACATCCCTTCAAGGACATTCTGTTACCGCTGGACAGGGTCGCGAGCATGACCTCCAGAAAGTTCTATGTCTTTCAAGTCTGCCAATCGTTTGAGGCGAGCGGGGTGGACGCGATCATGTTGCCTTGTTTTGCGAGCCACACCTTCCGGGAGGAGATCCAGGAGGAATTGGGCATTCCCATCCTCGACATGATGGCGGCCCTGAGCGAGAACATCCGTCATGTTGCAGATCCGGGCAGCACGCTGGGGGTTCTGGCCTCGGACTACGTTCGTCACTCAGGGTTATTTGAGCGCTACCTTGGGGCTGACTTCCAACTGGTCTATCCGGCTGAGCAGGATCAATCGGCGATGATGGAGGCGATGTACGGTGTCGATGGTATCAAGGACGGACAGCTTGAGGGTGTCCCGTTGGAACGTGTGCATCAGGCCTGCCTGTCGCTGCAAAACCAGGGTGCGAGCCTGATCGTACCGGGGATGACAGAGCTTTCGCTGGTGTGTGCCGACCTGCAACGTCGCGGCGTGAAGCTGCTCGATGTGAATGAAATATACGCTGCGGTGGCGACCCTTCCAGAGAATCAAACGGCTCGTCCACCGTTCAAGCTTGGCATCGTGGGCGGCGTAGGCCCGGCGGCGACGGTGGACTTCATGGCCAAGGTGGTCAGGCATACGCCGGCTGGCCGGGATCAGGAACACATCAAGATGGTCGTCGAACAGAATCCGCAGATTCCGGACCGAACCGCGAACCTGTTGTTCAATCAAGCCGATCCGACCATGGCCATGTATGCCGCCTGCAAACGGCTTGAGAGTTATGGTGCAAACGCCATTGCGATCCCGTGCAATACCGCGCACGCGTTCGTCGAGCGTATCCAGGCTTACCTTCGGGTTCCCATTATCAATATGCTCAACGAAACCATAGGCGCTATCGCTGAGCGATATGGTTCAGGCAAGACAATTGGACTGCTGGCCACCTCCGGCACGATCCAGAGCCGGGTCTATCATGACGCTGCACGGCTCGCCGGTTTGCAACTGATCACTCCGGGCTTCGATTATCAGGGGCTGGTGATGGATGCGATCTATGGAGAGCGTGGGATCAAGGCAGGTTTTGTCGACGGGCATTGCAAGGATCAGCTACTGCTTGCTGCAGAGCATCTGTGCGAATTGGGGGCGGATGTGCTGATTCTGGGATGCACGGAACTGCCGCTGGTCTTGAGCCATTGCGACGATTTCAAAATACGTGAGCACACGGTCGCGTTGGTGGATCCGACCACTATTCTGGCGATCAAATGTGTTCAATGGGCTTCGCAGTGATGATGTTGACCGGCTTGCGCGAGCAACGACGACGCCGACTCACGGTCGTGCCGTCGAACCCTTGCGCGAGAGTTCGACTCGAGGGTCCACCGTTGTCAAGTTCACGCAATGTTCGTTGCACCCAACGGGGCCTGTCACTGACCTGTGTCGTTCATCTCTAGTGATCCGCAGGTGCCCCGGATTGAACGAGCAGCGCCTGGGCCAGCTCTTCGTCACTGGCCTGGAGGCCAGGATGATCGTGTCGAGCCTGCATCAACATCGACTCCAGATTGGCGTCGCGAATGGCGCCGCCGCTCGCGACGAAGCTGGAGAGGTCTTCGCGGGCTGGCGTGACGATTTTGTCGTCTCTGAACGTCGAGTACAGCGACACGGAGAGCCCTGCCGACGTTGCCACTTCGCGCGCATCAATATCGGGCATATGGCGCCTGTGGGCCATGGCCGAACCAAAGGGCAGGCAAAGCACCAGCAATGGAATGAGGAATATACGTCGCATGGCGAACCCTCCTAAAACATGAGGCCTGAATGACCGGCCTTATGTTTTTTGTTCCGCGCTGTCGGACAGGAGTTCCTGGTCGGCGGTGCACGTCAGCACAGAGGCTGAGGACCTGGACATTAGGCCAGCCTCATCATCCCGGTGAGCCCCAAGGCCTGTCACTGACGTGCGTATGCCTCTAGTGATCAGCAGGTGCCTCGGATTGAAAGAGGATCGCTTGGGCCAGATCTTCGTCGCTGGCCTTGAGCTCTGGGTGCTCGCGTCGAATCTGTTGCAACTCCGACTCCAGGTAGGCACCGCGAATGGCACCTCCACTGGCCACGAAGCTGGAAGCGTCATCGCGGGCAGAAACAACCAGTTTGTGATCCTTGAACGTTGAGTAAAGGGATGCGGAAACACCTGCCGAGGTGGCGACATCGCGTGCATCCACACGGGCAAAGGCCGAACCAAAGGGCAGGCAAAGTATTAGCGAAGAGATGACAAGTGTGCGACGCATGACGGCGTCCTCCGAAAGGATGAAGCAACGGATGTGCTACATGAATTTGGATGTGTGGCGACAGTCAGGAGTTCCCCATCGTCGGCATATCTACACGTAAAGCAGAAGGGTGAGCGGACGGTCGGGTTGATATGCAGCAGTAATAGCTGCCTGCTGTCAGTCTGTTGGAATGATTGGGCTGCTGCGGTGTCGACCGCTATAAGCGGAGTCGTCAATATGACTCGGTCGGCAGGTTCGTCATGCGTCTGATCTGGATTGCTACTTGTTTCTCAATCGCCCTTCTCGGGGGGCAGGTGGGCGCGGCTGACCAAGCGCAAAACAAGGAGGTGGCGGTGGACAAGGCGCAAGTCCTGGAACAGAAGACTGCAGAGAAGGGCAGTGTGGCACCGGTGCCCAAAGCCGAGGCGATTACCCCCTCTGAAGCGCAGGCGGTCGATCCGGCAGGCAAAGCACCCTTGAAGGATGCAATAACTTGCCTTTCACGCACTATTTTCTGGGAGGCCAAAGGTGGGGAATTGGCCGACATGGAAGCGGTTGCCAATGTGGTGTTGAACCGGCTAGGCCATGAAGGTTTTCCAGGTACGGTGTGCGAGGTGGTCAAGCAAGGTTCGCAAAAGCATGCCTGCCAGTTTTCGTGGTGGTGTGATCGACGTTCGGATCATGCCGACGAAGACGCTCCCTATGCGGCTGCCACGGAAATAGCGCGAAAAGCGCTCAATCACCAACTCACGGACCGAACCCATGGCGCCATGTATTTCCACAGTAAACACGTGAAACCCGAATGGGCCAGGGAATACATCAAGACCGCCGAGACCCGAAAATTTGTCTTTTATAAGCCTCACGATGGTACTGCACGATAGGGGCGTTCGCTCAGGCTTCGTCAGGACGCAAACGTGGCTAAGCACCTCGCGCAGTGCCAGTATGAATGGGAGTTATCGGCATTTTCCGGGTGCGCAACATGGACACCACCGAGCGCTTGTCATCACTGACTGCCAACCGCCTTCAAGCCTTGCATCGGGACGGTTTTGTGGTACTGCCTGGCGTGCTGGACAGTGCCCGGATCAGCGCGCTGTGCCATGCAATAGACGGCCTGAAACCCCAGCACTGGGACTACAGTGGCTTGCTTGACCATTACAAGTGCGTGTTCAACCGTGACCCGTTTTGGCTGCCGTTTCTCGACCTGGACGGGATCATCGAACTGGCCGAAGCGTCCCTGGGAGAGGATTGTCACATCATTGGCCAGACCGCCTGGCGCTGCCATCCCGGCTTCATCGGCGCTCCATTGCACCTGGATTACCTGGTGATGGAGTTGCCGCGAAGCCTGCTGGCCGACCCGGCCTTCGAGTTGCCGATGCAGATCTGCACCGCGCAGCTCTACCTCAACGATATCGACGCCGACCTTAGTCCCACCCAGGTGATTCCCGGTAGCCACCGAGCCGGGCGACCACCTGCTCGCGGCGAAAACCAGTGGCATGGCTGTATCGCGAAGCCAGTGCTGTGTCGGGCCGGGGACGCTCTGATGTTTCGCAGTGAGCTGTGGCACGCCGGTAGCGACAACCGAACCCCCGACCGCGTGCGCTAMCTGTTGCAGGTACACTACGGCCGGCGAATGGTGGCGCAGAAGTTCTCGCCTTACCTGCACTGGCACTTCAACCCCGATGTGCTGGCCGCCGCGACACCGCGTCAACGCCGCCTGCTGGGGGAGCATCGGGAAGCGGAATACGACTGACCTGTTTTGCGTGATTGCAGTGCAACGCAGGTGAGGCGGCTCATCATCAGAGCCGGTGATTTGCCGGACTCCAGCTTGGTAACGCGAAGGATCGGCACCGGGAGGACACGCTGGCTGAAGGCGAGCGACCTGCAGGGCCGGTTCAGCTCTAAAGGGCGCTTAGAACCAGGTTTCCATCTGCACTCCGAATTGCCAGACCCCGCCAGACTTGAAGCCCTTCTGACCAAAATCGTCTGTTGCACTGAAGTTATCGAGGTCCCTGGACCAGTTCATGTACGTGGCGAACAGGCGCAATTCAGGGCGAGCGAAGAAGTCTCCGGTTTGTGCCTTGAAGGTGGGCGCCAACGTGAATTTCCAGTAGTCACCATTGGCTGTTTGCCGGTCCTTATAGCCAAGCGCATTCAGGTCCATCTTCTGCCAGCTCAGCTCATATTGCATTTCGAAGTTGCTGCTCAGTTCATTGGCCAGACGCATGTTGAGCGTCACATAGCGATAGTCGTCGCCAGGGACATAGCGATCCTTGCTGCGCTCGGCAATCACCGCGGGCGCGATGCTCCAATCCTGATTCAGGCGGGTATGGCCATAGAGCGCCAGCCGCACGGTCTGAGCCTCGTCCAGCAGGTCGCCATCGGCACCGATGTTGTTGACCTCCGCCCCCAACCCCTTGCCATACAGCAGTGCCGCTTTGAAGTAGCCCTCACGGCCGAAAAAGTCAGGCTGATGGTAGGCGAGCATGCCGTGCGAACCGCTTTCGGCAGGGCTGAACCCAGCCTTGTTCACCCGGGTACTTGTGGTGAATGCCTGGTGGCTCTTTTCGTTCAGGCTGGCATCGTTCTGGCGCGAGGAAATGCCGTTGAGCATGACTTGCCAGCGACCCTCATCGAAAAATTGATTAAGGGTGGCGACATAGCTCCTGATGTCCTTGTTTTCCTCGGTACCGAAGTCGCCGTAGGAGCGACTCATCAGCGATGCATTGATGCGCCAGTCATCGGTCAGGCGCACGTCGTAGATACCACCACCGGTCCCGGCAAGGAATACGATCCCTCTGTCGAGCCAATGGACGTCGAAATTGTCCCGATCAAAGCGCTTGCCGGCCCACAGTGTTGCATCGCGCAACAGCGGGTTGTCTCGAAAGGACGCCAGATGATCCAGTTCGGCGTAGACCTGCCGCACGTTGAGTGAGCTTTCTGATGCGGTCCAGTCATTGGGTGTTTCGAGGCCGTCGGCGAGCATCAGCGTGTATTTCGAATGCGTGCCGTTGCTGGCTTGGCTTTCCTTCGAAAACTTCGCCTCCACGTAGGTATCGACTTCATTGCCAAGCCTGCCAACAGCTCCCCCCACGGAGCCTGCGGGAGTGACGTAGGGGCCGCCATGACCGGCACCTGATCCGTTGGTCACTATCCCCGAGCGGGCATAGCCACCGAACGTGAAGCCATCGTTCGGAAGCCCGGTTGAACTGGCTGACGACGCGGTCGTTGGGGGAGGGTTTTCAAGGACCTGCTGGTTCGCCTCTATCCGGGCAACGCGCTCGTTGAGAGAGGCTTGTGCGATCGCCGGCGGGGTGATCGCGATTTGCCGATTGAGTTGCTCGACTTCCTTGCGCAATCGAGCTGCGTCAGCTTCCGCCAGCAGGGCTCTGGCCTCGGCGACGGAGGTTCTGGCTTCAAGCCTGGCAAGACGTTCCTCAATGCTTTGCACCGGTGCGGCGAGCAGTTGAGTGGAGAGAAAAAGCAAAGAAAAGCCAGCCAAAGGCCGACAGACCACAGCACTCATAGGTAACCCTCTTGTTTTTGTATTCGGGTACTGCAATGACCTGTTGAACAGATCCTTATCCCCACCCCTGGTACTTGGATCCACTTGACAACGAGCAGGGAGAGGACGCGTAATGCGCTGCGATGTTAACGTTAACTTAAATAAAAACAAGAGGGTCGTCACATGCAGCTATCAGTCAAACGTGAGTACTGGCTCATCAGTGGTTTACTGTTTTTCTTCTTTTTTTCGTGGTCATCCAGCTACTCGCTGTTCTCGATATGGCTTCATCGAGTCATCGGTCTGAATGGAACGGAAACCGGGTTTATTTTTGCCGCCAACGCGATTGCGGCACTGCTGATTCAACCGTTCTATGGCGCTCTTCAGGATCGGCTTGGTCTGTCGAAAAAACTGCTGGTATGGATTGGTGTACTGCTCTGCGCCTCGGCCCCCTTTGCGATCTACGTTTACGCCAACCTTTTGGCCCAGAACGTGGTGTTGGGGGCCGTGGTCGGCGCGGCTTTCCTGGCGTTTGCCATGCTCGCGGGCGTGGGTGTCATCGAGTCCTATACGGAGCGATTGTCGCGTCACGCGGGTTTCGAGTTTGGCACCACCAGAATGTGGGGCTCGCTGGGTTGGGCGAGTGCGACAGGTGTCGTTGGTGTGGTCTTCAACATTGACCCGAACATTGCGTTTTACATGAGCAGTGCCGCCGGGGTCGTGTTCTTGCTGATCCTGTTCCGCCTGGATCTGCAGCGCTTCAACAAACCAGAAGCGCACGCGGGTGGCGAAGCCGGCAAACCAGTGCGGCTTAACGATCTTTGGAAGTTGCTGACACTGCCGCGCTTCTGGGCGTTCAGCTTGTACCTGACCGGGGTTTGTGGAATCTACATGATCTACGAACAGCAGTTTCCGGTGTATTTCTCCTCGTTTTTCTCAAGCCCGGAGGAGGGCACGCGAGCCTATGGCTACCTGAATTCATCCCAGGTTCTGCTCGAGGCGGTCTTGATGTTGTTCGCGCCATGGGTGGTCGGTCGTACTGGCGCCAAGTATGGATTGATCCTGGCTGGCAGCATCATGTTCGTCCGCATTCTTGGCTCCGGATTGGCAACGGATGCCTGGACCATCGCTGCTTGCAAGATGTTGCACGCCCTTGAAGTCCCGATCCTGCTGGTCTCGGTATTCAAATACATTTCGCTCAACTTCGATTCGCGGCTGTCGGCCTCGATTTATCTGGTGGGATTCCAGTTTGCCCAGCAATTGACCGCCATGCTGCTGTCGCCACTTGTGGGATACGGCTACGACCATGTTGGCTTCTCGAGCGTTTACGTAGCGATGGCTGGCCTGGTAGGCAGTTGCYTGCTGCTKTCATGGTCATTGCTACGTGCGGATCCCGCCCGCCAATCCTCCCGGGCAAGCGCTCTTGATTCGATAGAGCTTCCTGCCATGGCGCAATCAGCCAACCGTTACGAACCCTAGTAAGGACCAAGCCATGCACGCTGCACTGCTGGACAAAGCGCATCGCGCCATCGAAAAAAAACTGCCCGAACGTGGCAACGACTATCGCCTCGGCTATCACCTGTCGCCCCCGGTCGGATGGATGAATGACCCAAATGGGCTGGTCTATTTTCAAGGCGAATACCACGTGTTCTATCAGCATCACCCTTACTCGGCGCAGTGGGGGCCGATGTACTGGGGGCACGCCAAGAGCCGTGATCTGGTGCATTGGGAGCATTTGCCCATCGCGCTGGCGCCCAGCGATCCCTACGATCGAGACGGTTGTTTTTCAGGGTCGGCTGTTGTTTTCGGCGATACGCTTTATCTGATCTACACCGGGCACACCTGGTTAGGGGCGCCGGGTGATGATCAGAACATTCACCAGGTCCAATGCCTGGCCAGCAGTACGAATGGCCTCACGTTCACCAAACATGGGCCGGTGATCGAAACGCCACCGCATCCAGACATCATGCATTTTCGCGACCCGAAGGTCTGGAAGCGCGCAGACCAATGGTGGATGGCGCTTGGCGCTCGTCAGGGGGACGACCCGCAGCTTTTGCTCTATCGCTCCGAGGATTTGCATCAGTGGGAGTACCTCGGCTGTGCCCTGGATGGCGAACGCGAGTCCGACGGTTACATGTGGGAGTGCCCGGACGTATKCGAAGTGGATGGATGCGACGTTTTTCTGTACTCGCCGCAAGGCCTGAAGCCCAGCGGGTACGACAACTGGAATAAATTCCAGAACAGCTATCGATTGGGCCTGCTGGATGACTCCGGCTATTTCACTGAGAGAGGCGAACTCCACGAACTCGATCACGGTCACGATTTTTATGCCGCGCAGACCCTGCTGGCACCGGACGGACGCCGTCTGCTCTGGGCATGGATGGACATGTGGGACAGCCCTATGCCGAGCCAGGCGCAACACTGGTGCGGTGCGCTGTCGTTGCCACGTGAGTTGAGCCGCGACGGCGAGCGGCTGCGTATGCGTCCGGCCCGTGAGCTGACAGCGCTACGGCAATCACGACAAATGCTGCAGGTCGGCGCGGTCGAATCCCGGAGCCGCACACTTGATGTGCGTGGCGCCCTGCTGGAGTTTGAGCTTGAACTGGATCTGGCAGGCAGCACCGCCGAGCGCTTTGGCCTGGCGCTGCGCTGTAGTGAAGACCAACAGGAACGGACATTGCTGTATTTCGATGCCATGTCCCGACGTTTGGTCCTCGACAGGCAGCACTCGGGTGCTGGCGTAAGCGGTGTTCGTAGCGTTCCGGTGAAAGCGGAGCAAACGCGGATTGCGCTGCGGATTTTTCTCGATCGCTCGTCCATCGAGGTGTTTGTCGACGATGGCGTCTATAGCTTGAGCAGTCGGATTTATCCGCGGCCCGACAGCCTGGGTGTCAGCGCTTTTGCGGTCAACGGGGCGGGGGTGTTCGGGGAGATTTCTGTCTGGAACCTGGCCGATCTCAAGCTCTGAGTACCCCTGGCAGACCATTCGTGCCGCCTGCTGCCGGGCATCGTGTTGTCATGCTTTTGCCAAGCATGACATGATGCCCGGCCAGACAAGCAATGGCACCCGCGAATGGCTTCAGTTAAAGATGTCGCACGGCTGGCGGGGGTTTCCCTCATGACCGTATCCAGGGCGCTCAACACCCCGGAAAAGCTGAACCAGGAAACGCTGGCGAAAGTTCGTCAAGCGGTCGAGTCCCTCGGATACGTTCCCAGTCTTTCTGCGCGCAAGATCCGTGGCGGTCACTCCAGCGGCAAGACTATTGGCGTCTTTGCGCTGGATACCGCGACAACACCCTTCGCTGTAGAAATGCTGCTTTCAATGGAGCGCACGGCACGAGAAAACGGCTGGAACGTCTTTATTCTCAACGTGTTCGAGACTCCGCCGAGTCAGCAAACCATCGACCTGATGCTGTCGCATCAGCCCGACGGGATCATCTTCAGCGCCATGCAGCTTCGTACCGTCGAGATTCCCCAGGTGCTCCGCAGCCTGCCGCTGGTACTCAGCAACTGCATGAGTTCAGAGCCAGGCGTGGCCTGTTACGTACCCGACGACGAAGACGGTCAGTACCAGGCCGTGCGGCAAGCGCTGAAGCGTGGCTACCAGCATCCGTTGTGCATCAACCTGCCGCAAAGCAGCCTCGCCTGGGAGCTGCGCCAGCAGGGATTGGTTCGCGCCCTGGCAGAGGGCGGTGTGTCCCTGAACAGTGTTCCCCAATACAACCTGTCGACCGATGACGCCTATGAGGAAACGGTTGTAGCGCTGGAGCAGCAATTGCGTGAGTCGGATGGAAAGCCGACCTTCGATCTGCTTATTTGTGGCAACGACCGCATTGCGTTGGTCGCTTATCAATACCTGCTCAGTCGTGGCCTGCGTATTCCCGCCGAGGTGGCCGTACTTGGCTACGACAATATGATCGGCGTTGCCGAGTTGTTCTATCCACCGCTGAGCACCGTGCAACTCCCGTATTACGAAATGGGCCGGCGAGCCGCTCAGCACTTGATCGAAAGCAGGAATGAGCCCTCTATTCATAGGGTTTCATGTCCCCTCGTGGAGCGTAAATCCTGGTGATCGCTGCCACAGAGCACGCTGTAGATCTTCAAAGCGGTAAGTAACACCTGATGAGGAGCAGAACTTGAAGAAAGCCGCAGTACTAACCGTCGCCTTGATACTCAATGCAGGCATATTCAGCACACCAGCAGACGCTGCCGGCGATGCTGAAGCGGGCGGGAAACTCTTTAATCGAATTTGCGGTGGCTGCCATCAAGTGGGCGATTCAGCCCGGGGTTCTTTTGGTCCGCAGCTCAATGGCATTTTTGGGCGCCATGCCGGCAGCACGACGGACTACCAGTACTCTACCGCGATGAAATCATCAGGCGTGGTCTGGACCCGCGAAACGCTGGCTGCCTACATCGAAGCGCCAAAAAAAGTAGTCCCCGGGACCCGCATGATTTTCTGGGGTATCAGCGATCCGGAAAAAATCGAAAACCTGTTGGCCTACCTTCAGACATTTCAGCCGCAATAAACCGTAGTTCCGCAAAAATCATCCAAGTAAAGCCGGACAGAAGGCATTTTGCTGGCCCCGAAGCCTCAAAATCACCGCCAAAATCACTTTATTTTCAGGTGGTTAGGCGGAATGCAAATGCGCAATGTATTGATCATGCCGATCTCGCTGGTACTGGCGAGCATTGCGGTCTCTGTCCAGGCAAGAGAGTTGATGCCCAATGATCGGTTTATGTGCAGTTGGGGCGCGGGTACCGCGGCAAGGGCCCAGGAACTCAAGCTGTCCGGGGTCTCGCTGTATGCCGCTCGCCAGAAGATCCAGGCGTACAAGTTCAGCAAGGGCTGGATGCGAATGATGGCCATGGGCATCACCGAGCAAACCTACGACAGTCAATCGAAGTTCAAGCCCGAGGCTGTCCGGCAGAGTTTCTATGACGAGTGCGTCAAGTATAAGTTGGCGCGTAAATAACGTTTGTCCTGCAGTTACAACCCGGTATCGGGTGGCGTTATCCGTGCCAGCATCACCGTATATTCTTCGGCTGCAATTTGACGAAATTTCATTCGGGTGATGGCCTGGCGTTGCAGGTCATTGTCATCGGGGAAAAGGCGGTTGGCCGCGTTCTGGACGACCGCATCGGGTGTCTCGATCCGCGGAAACGGCCCGTCGTACTTGTCGGGGGAATCCCCGGTTGGCACCGCCGGGGTATCGAGTGCCCGCACCAGCAGGAAAACCGGGACGACATCAGCCAGCCCCACTGGAAGCAGCCTGGCCGCGTTTTCCCCCAGATGGCGCCGCACGATAGCCTGGGAACCCAGGCGCAAGGTGAACCGGAAGGGGAATCCGGTGCGGATTGAAAGCAATACCGGGTCCGCCGCAGCCACCTGCTCGATCGAGTTGATGCCCTCCGATTCCAGCGTCGCAACCACAGGCAATGTCACGCCTTCAAGGACCAGCAACTTGTCGATAAACATGAAAGCCCCCGCCAGCGAGCTGACCAGCAGTGGAACTCCGAGCTTGTACACGCACGCCACTTGCAGCGTGTTGTCGCAGTTGGGGATGACATAGTTGGAGGCGACCAAGGCTGCCGCGGCATACGCCACCAACAAGAGAATGATGAACGGCACTATGAATGGCACCAATCCATATTGCTCATGGTAGATCCGCGCAAACAAACGCTCGCACAGTTCCGGGTTCTTGTCGGAGCAGGTTCGCCAATCATCCACGGAACCGCTCTGACCCAGCTTTCCTTCGTCCTGCAGTGAATGGATGAGGCTGGTCGACCAGAAGCGTTGCAGATAGGCCGCCAGGGCGCCGCCCTTCAAACTGTTCTGGAATTCGCTGTAGCGGGTGAACCAGCCCATGCTCAGGAACATGATGAGTGGGGCGCCGCAGATCACCGTGGCGAAGGCGGTGAGGACCACTACAAGGTGGAGGATTGCGCCATCCAGTCCGACCACTTCCACCATGAACAACTGACCGACACCGTTGATGAGCAACAGAATCAGTGCAAGGAGCAGGGCCCGTTGCCGTGGTCTCAGGTGCGACTCATTGAATAGATAGGTCCTGCGTCTGCCGCCATAACGCTCTTCCATGGGCTTGTTCACCGGACTGCTCCTGACGACCTGAGGTGTTTCTACCGATAACGCTAGCAATGGAAACGGGTTCGTCCAGAATGTCATCACCGCGTGTTAGGTTGTTTTTGAATAACGCCACTCTCGGACTGGAAACAGCGGCTCAAATCATCGAGGGTATGCGCTGGATTTGCGACAGGCCCGGACAGTGAAGCCAATGAATCGGCCCGCCACCGTGACGCTTCCGTTTTCCCAGCGTCTATGACTTTTATAGCCAGTATTGGCTCTCGGCATCTTGGAAGAGGGAGATATTTATGATCGTTAAACCGCGCGTTCGTGGTTTTGTTTGTGTGACTACCCACCCCACTGGCTGCAAAGCCAACGTCAAGAATCAGATCGACTACGTCCGTGCGCAAGGACAGATCACCGATGGGCCAAAGAATGTCCTGGTGCTCGGCGCATCGACCGGTTACGGACTGGCTGCGCGCATCACCGCGGCCTTTGGTTGCGGCGCCAAGACGCTGGGTGTGTTCTTCGAACGTGAAAGCGTCGAGGGCAAACTCGGCACCGCCGGCTGGTACAACACCGCGGCCTTCCATACGTTCGCCGAAGCGGAAGGTCTCTACGCCAAGAGCATCAACGGTGATGCGTTCTCCGATGAAGTCAAGCGCCTGACCATCGAGACCATCAAGCGCGACCTGGGCAAGATCGACCTGGTGGTCTACAGCCTCGCCGCACCGCGTCGTACCGATCCGAAAACCGGTGAAGTCTACAGCTCGACGCTCAAGCCGGTCGGCAAGTCGGTTACCCAGCGCGGCCTGAACACCGACAAGGAAGAGGTCAACGTGACCACCCTGGCCGAAGCGACCCAGGAAGAAATCGACGGTACCGTCAAGGTCATGGGTGGCGAAGACTGGCAGATGTGGATCGATGCCCTGCACGAAGCGGGCGTTCTGGCCGAGGGGGCGAAAACCACTGCCTTCACTTACCTGGGCGAAAAGCTGACCCACGACATTTACTGGAATGGCTCCATTGGCGCGGCGAAGAAAGACCTGGACCAGAAAGTCCTGAGCATTCGCGAGCGCTTGGCGGACCTGGGCGGCGATGCACGGGTTTCGGTATTGAAAGCGGTAGTGACCCAGGCAAGCTCGGCAATCCCGATCATGCCGCTGTACCTGTCCTTGCTGTTCAAGGTCATGAAAGAGCAGGGCACACACGAAGGCTGCATCGAGCAGGTCTACGCGCTCTACAAGGACAGCTTGTTCGGTCATCCTCCGGTCATGGACGAAGAAGGGCGCCTGCGAGCGGATTACAAGGAGCTGGCGCCTGAAGTCCAGGAGCGCGTCAAGCTACTCTGGGATCAGGTCAGCAATGAAAACCTTTACGAACTCACCGACTTTGCCGGTTACAAGGCGGAGTTCCTGCGTCTGTTCGGCTTCGGGATCGAAGGCGTGGACTACGAGGCTGACGTCGATCCGGACGTCAAGATCTCCAACCTGGTCCAGGCTTAAGTCTCAAGGGTAAACAGCTGCCTCGACGTCGTGAACGCGAGGCAGCTGCTGTTTGCCGATCATCGAGCCGTGGCTGGATCGGGAGGTGCATCCTTTCCAGCCTCTGCTTGATGCTCGATCGGCCGAAGTTTGAATCGGCAGACATTACCGCCCCGTACCATGCACTCCGTATGGTCGACTTCGGCTCCCCCCAACGTCCCGATCAACGCCAGATCCAGCTCACACACCACCGGATAGGCCGCGGCCAAGCGGTGGAAGACGCAGTTGTGCGCGACGATTTCCTTGTCGTCGGATGAGCGAAAGAACACCTCCGCTTCGTATCCCGCCTGGTTCATGTGCTGCACGATTTTTGTTTCGTCAACCACCTGACGTTCACGCTCCAGCGCCAGTTTGCGGCCCATACGGCGCATCAGCGAAGCCAGTTCGACGGGGCCGATGATGTCGGCCACTTCTTCAATCAGCACACTGGCCAGTAACTGATAGTGGCGAGGGAACTGCTCCCGCGCATGGTCGGTGAGCTGATACAGCTGCTCCGGTCGCCGGCCTGTCGGACGGGTTTCGCCGCGCAGCACCAGTCCGTCACGCTCAAGAGCCGCCAGATGCTGGCGAATCGCGGTGCGTGTGACAGCCAGTTGCTCAGCCAACTCGTCAATGCTCATACCGCCCGCGTCGTGCAGTAGCGCATTGAGCAGGTCCTGCTGTGTACGGCCCAATCCTTCAAACATGGTCTGCGCTCGCTCGGTATCAGAACTTGTCCGGGAACTGTTTGACCAGTGCCGCCGTCAGCGTGTCGGCCAGCGCCAGTATATGGATGCGCATCATCTGCCAGGTCTTCGCTTCGCCGGCATAGTCGTGCGCGGCGAGCTGGTCGATCTGGGCGACATGGTGGCCGCCGTGAGCTGCCAGCATCGTCACCAGCGTGCTTTCAGGTAGGTTGGGATTGGCGCTGGCGAGAAATGCCGCAATGGCCTTGGCATTGCTCGTCAGTTCTGCGACAGCAGCCTGCTGGCCTTTCTTGTCTTTGGCGACAGTGGCGTCGCTGTAATGTTTGACCGCACCCCAATGACCGGCAAGCAGCTTGAGCAGTTGATCGGCAGCGGGCTGGCCATACAACGGAGCAAGGCTGTTGGCGATGCGGGTTGCGTTGTCTACCACCTGAGCGGCGGCGACCTGGGCTTGTTGATGGTTAGCACTCTGGTTGGCTATCGCGTAATTTCTGGTCCAGAAAATATGCTCGATCCACAGGTCGCGCAACGACAGGCGCGTGGTGAGCGCAGCGCTTTCGGCTGGTGCAGGCGATGCGGGGGGAGTTTGACTCCAGGCGGGCTGGGCGCAGAGCGCCAACAGCAGTAAAGCCAAGGTTTTGATATTCATGACGGCACCCTCTTGTCGTGGGATTGTTCAACAATATCAATTGAAGCATATAAATATGTTTTTATTGGGTGTGGGCCGTATTCGCAGATCAACGGTCGTCTTGTGCGTCGTTACCCTGCGTTTACGGCCCCGCGAGGCGCGGTCAATCCACTACGAACAGTTTCGCCCCCGTCACCGTCGACGACCGGTGAGACTCCGCATTATCCGCCACCTGATAGCTCATGCCGGGTTTCAGCACGAACTGGCGCCCATCTTCGAGTTCAGTGTGCAGCTCGCCTTCAAGGCACAGCAGGATGTGGCCCTTCAAGCACCAGTGGTCTGCCAGGTAACCGGCGGTGTATTCGATCATTCGAACGCGAATTGCGCCGAACTGTTGGGTGCGCCAATAGGCGCTGCCGATTTCGCCAGCGTGGACGGTGGGTTCAACGGTCGACCAGTCGGTGGTGCCGAACGGGATGGCTGCTATATCCATGGCGAGTTCTTGAAGTCAGGAGGGAGAACCGATTTACGCAGCTGGTGGCAGGTTGTCAATGGATGGGGTTTCTCCAGAAGCTGAACCCGGGCTGTCAGCCTGCAATGTTTCATTATGTTTCAGCTAATTTGGCAGCGTAGGATGGTCAACTCGAATCGTGCATCGCCTCGTTTCCAGCCAAGGGGAACTGAACAATGAAGTTGAACCTCGTCAAAATCTTTTTGATCACCGGCACGTTGTTGTTGAGCGCGTGCTCTGGCGTGACAACCAGCAGCTGTTTTTCAGAGGATTGCCATCAATTCGACGGCCGTGGCGCCAACAAGATGAGCTTTGGTGGTAGCCCGGTCGGCAACAGCTTTAATCAATACAGCTCGGGGCTGTTGCAGCACGACTGATTCGGCCATTCGCAAACCGCATACGCCGATGGCAATCATCGGCGTACTGATCTCTGTGCTTCCACAATCCTAAACGTACGRCTGGCCGCTGAATCCCCGTGGGAGCCGTTGCTTGCCCGGCATCTCGCTGAGTCTTTTGATCCAGGACGCGCGCCAGTCAATCGCGGCATGTGGGACTTTGGCTCTACGCGCCGCTCGACGTGCAGCGTTGCGAGCGTCTTTTCGGGCGTCCTTGAACGCGTCGGTATTGCGGCAGCTGCGGCATTTGACGCGGGCAAATTCAGTCGTAGACGGAAGATTGCTGCCATGGCGGCCGCAGGCCAGGTGCCCGGCAGTCTTATAGTGAGTCACCATCAGTGGATCTCCTTTGCAAGGATTTCGGCGTAGCGCAAGGGTCACTTGCCACATCCCTGTCGGTGACTCTGCTCTTCTGTCTGGACTCGCTGCCCGCTCAACGGTGTGAGGGTGGTCAGAGGCCGCGATCCCATTACTATTAATGACACCTGGGTGACCGACGCGTTCGATCTGAAATGTCGAGGACTGCACGGGGGTGTTTTTCTTCAATACAGGCCTATCAGCGTTCTCCTACTTTGAGCGCCGGGATGTCCCGAAGTTATTGAAGAAGGTGTGCAATGAGTCTGATCATTTCCATGGCCGCGTTTGCGCTGGCGTCGTCGATCACCCCTGGGCCGGTGAACATCGTTGCACTGAGCTCCGGCGCGCAGTACGGCTTTCGCGCCAGCCAACGGCATGTAGCGGGTGCAACGCTGGGGTTTGTGCTGTTACTGGTGTTGATGGGGTTGGGCCTGCATGAACTGCTAAAACTCTGGCCATCGCTGACACGGGCGGTGCAGTTGTTCGGGGTGGCGTTCCTGTTGTTCATGGCCTGGAAGCTCGCCACTGACGATGGGCGGCTCAGTGCGGGTGATTCAGGGCAAGCGCCGACGATGTTCTACGGCGCGCTGATGCAATGGCTGAACCCGAAAGCCTGGCTGGCCTGTGTCGCGGGGATGGGGGCTTTTGTTGCCGATGGCGAAGCGCAGCTGGTCTGGCAGTTTGCCGCGGTGTATCTGGTGGTCTGCTACCTGTCGGTGGCCTGCTGGGCTTATGCCGGGACCTTTCTGCGACAGTACCTGAGCAATGCCGGCGGCATGCGGTTGTTTAACCGGTTCATGGCGTCGTTGCTGGCGGTGAGTGCGGGTTACTTGCTGTTGCCATAAATCTTGGGCTTCAACCGCGATACTGCCCCGGCGTCGCGGCCAAATGCTGTTTGAACGCTCGCTGAAAATGCGCCTGATCCGAGAACCCGGCTTCCAGTGCCACGTCGGCAATCAACTTGCCTCGACGCAGTTGGCTGCGGGCGAACTGGATGCGATGGTTGACCAGAAACGCGTGGGGCGTCATGCCGTAATGCTGCTTGAAAGTGCGGATCAGGTACGACGCCGACAGATCTGCCGCCTCGCAGATGTCTTCGAGTTTCAGCGACAGGGTGCAGTTGTCGCGGATGTACTCGGCCGCTCGCTCCAGCTTGAGGTTGGGTTCGCGAACGCTCAATTCAGCCGGATTGAGCGTTTGCTGCACTTCAGTAAAAAACGCTACGGCGGCACTGTGTTTTTGCAGCGTCTCCAGCTGTTCGTCGAGCAGTACGTCATACAGATGATTGAGCCCGCTAAACAGTCCGGCGTCGTTGMAGTGGGTGGTTGAAAAGCGCCGAAAGTCCAGCTCTTTGCTGAATCCCAGTTGATGCTGAAGGTCGTTCAACCACGGCGTATCGACATACAGCATGCGATAAGACCAGGGCTGATCGTCAATCGGGTTACAGGCATGGACATCGCCGGGGTTCATCAGCACCACGGTGCCGCTGCCGACTTCAAACGCGGCGTGTTCATGGAGATAGGTGCTGCGCCCGGCGGTGATCGCACCGATGGAAAAAAACTCGTGGGAATGTCGGGCATAACAGACTTCGCGGCCATCGGCGATGGAGCGTGCTTCGATGAAGGGCAGTGCGTCATCGCGCCAGAAGCGAGGGGCTTTGTCGGCATTTTTGGCGATGGCGTGTTTCATCCGCAAGCGTCCTTTGGCAGTTCAGTGGGGGAGTGTATTAGCTCTCGCCATTAAAGGCTCGCTCGAGTGTGGCGACGTCGAGTTTCTTCATCTGCAACATCGCCTGCATGACGCGCTGGGATTTGGCGGTATCCCTGTCGGTCATCATGTCCATCATCACCACGGGCACGATTTGCCAGGACAGGCCGAACTTGTCCTTGAGCCAGCCGCATTGCTGGGCCTGTTTGTCACCACCGGCAGACAGCGCATTCCAGAAGTGGTCGATTTCATACTGGGTATGGCAGTTGACCTGGAACGAGATCGCCTCGTTAAAGCGAAACACCGGGCCGCCATTGAGGGCGGTGAAGGTCTGGCCGTCGAGCACGAAGCTGACGGTCATCACTGAACCCTCGGGCCGGCCATGGAGCTCGAAACCGGCCTTGCCATAGTGAGTGATGGCGGTAATGGTCGAGTGTTCGAACACTGRACAGTAGAACTGTGCAGCGGCTTCGGCCTGATCGTCGAACCACAGGCAGGGCGTGAGTTTTTGAATGCGCGACATGAAGGTTCTCCTCCAGGAATGATCAGGCTGGACTATTAGCGTAGTCAGCCGGTGGTCGTCAGGCGTAACCGTCAATCGACAAGATCAGGGCGTCCATGTATTGGAAGTAGTCATAATGACAATTAATAGGGTCATTTAGACCTGTCGACACTTGAGTCATATTGACCATATAGGCTGCAAAGTACTGTTTTATGGGGCTTTGAAAGCTGGCACGCGACTTGATAGTCGATACGTACAACTGAACCGCTTCAGGAGTACGCCAAAATGTTCGAATTCTTCAGTAACCCTCAGAATGTTCTGCACCTGTCGAGCAAAGGTCCGATCGGCACGGAGGTCTGAGATGCCATCGATCAAGCACGTACCTCTCTGGAGCCTGGGGTTCCGACCGTTCTTCCTCGCAGGCAGCGCCTTTGCCTGTATCGCGCTGGCGGTCTGGGGCTTATGGCTTTACGGACGCTTGCCCGGTGCGCAACCGATGGGCGGGATGTTGGCGTGGCATCGGCATGAAATGCCGTTCGGGTTTGCCGCGGCGATCATTGGTGGTTTCCTGCTGACCGCGGTACCCAACTGGACCGGCCGCCCCGGTTTGTCCGGCTGGCCGCTGCTGGGGTTGCTGTTGGTGTGGCTGGTGGCTCGCCTGGCCTGGCTGATGCCGCTTTCCGCAGCGTGGCTGCTGGCGTTGCAAGTGCCTTTTCTGCCGCTGCTGGCTGTGGGGCTGGGACGCAATCTGATCGCCGCACGCAAGCGTGAGAACTACCCGATTCTGCTGATGATCGGTGTGCTGGCCGGGTGTCAGTTGCTGACCTTGTGGGGCATGGCTCAAGACGACATCGCATTGCAGCGGCGCGGCGTGCTGGCGGCGTTGTGGCTGGTTGCTGCGTTGATGAGCGTGATTGGCGGGCGAGTGATTCCATTCTTCATCCAGCGTGGTTTGAATCGCCCTCAAGGAGCCATTGCGCAGCCACTGCAAACCAAAGTGCTGTTGATCGCCAGCCTGTTGGTGGTGGTGATGATCGGCGCAGGGTTCAACGACACACCGAGGCCTTGGCTGGCGGCGTTGTTTGTGTTGATCAGCGGTTTGCACCTGATTCGTCTGTGGCGCTGGTATGACAACGGCATTTGGCGCGTGCCGCTGCTGTGGTCGTTGTACCTGGCGTATGCCTGGCTGTTGATTGCCGCGTTGGCCATGGCGCAGTGGCAACTGGGCATGATGCCGCAACAAAGCCTCGCCACCCATTCATTGGCAGTCGGTGGTGTTGGCGGGTTGGTGCTGGCGATGATTGCGCGAGTCAGTCTCGGCCATACCGGGCGCCTGTTGCAGCCGCCAAAAGCCGTAGTGCTCGGATTTGGTTTGGTGTTGCTGGCCGGGATCTGTCGGGTCTTTGTCGTGCCTTTCAGCACTCATGGATTGGCCATTTCGGCGTTGTTCTGGTGCGCCGCGTTTGCACTGTTTTTATGGCGCTATACGCGGATCCTGCTGGGGCCGAGGGTGTAAGTCGGTTGATGGTTTGAAACACAGGGCTGCTTCCCAGGAAGTGGCCCTTTTTTGTGACCGGTGGTCGCGCAATTCAAGGCTTCGGGAAAATTGCGCTTAGCTCAATGGATAAACCGAGGCGCGCGTAGGCAGTCGTTGCCACAGTGACGCCATGAAAGGACATCGTGAGTGACTGAGGAGATCGCCGTGCTGACACTCAATATCAATGGCAAAGATCAATCCCTGGACGTGCCCGGTGACATGCCGCTGTTGTGGGTATTGCGCGATGTCGCGCACTTGACCGGTACCAAGTTCGGCTGCGGCATGGCCCAGTGCGGTGCCTGCACGGTGCATGTCGACGGCGCGCCGTTACGCTCCTGCATCACTCCGGCGGCAGCCGTCGCCAGCGGGCAAAAGATCCTCACTATCGAAGGCCTGTCGAGCGACGGTTCGCACCCGGTGCAGCGCGCCTGGGCCGAGATCGACGTGGTGCAATGCGGTTACTGTCAGTCGGGGCAGATCATGTCGGCGGCGGCTTTATTGGCAAAAATCCCGTCGCCGAGCGACAGCGATATCGATCAGGCGCTGTCGGGCAATATCTGTCGGTGCGGGACCTACCCGCGTATTCGTGCGGCGGTCAAACGTGCTGCGCAAATCGGGGAGGCATGACGATGAGCGCGAAGATCGAGACTTCTCGACGGGACTTTTTGAAAAGCAGTGCGGTACTCGGTGCAGGGCTGGTGGTGGCGTTTGTCATTCCGGGAGCCAATCGCTTTGCGCAGGCGGCTTCGACGCCGGACGCGGTGTTCGCCCCCAACGCCTTTTTGCGCATTGCGCCCGATGGCAGCGTGACCATTCTGTTGGGGCACTCCGAAATGGGGCAGGGGATCTGGACCGGCCTGAGCATGTTGATCGCCGAAGAACTGGACGCCGAYTGGWCGAARATYCGCGTCGARCAYGCRCCRGCATCGGCMGCCGAKTATGGYCTGCCRGCSTTTGGCGGSATGCARATCACCGGCGGYTCGACCTCGACCTGGATGGARTTCGAYCGCTAYCGTCAGGCCGGTGCGGCTGCGCGCTTGATGTTGATCGAGGCCGCCGCCAAGCGCTTCAACGTCGCACCCTCGAAGGTCCGAACCGAACCGGGCGTGGTGATCGCCGGCGATCAGCGCGCCACTTATGGTGAGCTGGCCAATGATGCTGGCCAACTGCCGGCGCCCGATCCGGCGTCGATCAAGCTCAAGGACGCCAAGGACTGGAAGATCATCGGCAAACCGACCAAGCGCCTGGATACCCCGGAAAAAATCACCGGCCAGGCGAAGTTCGGCATGGATGTGCAGTTCGACGGATTGCTCACGGCCATGGTCGCGCGCTCGCCGGTGTTTGGTGGCAGTGTCAAATCATTCGATGGCGCAGCGGCATTGGCGCTGCCGGGCGTGCATAAAGTCGTGCAGGTGCCGACAGGTATAGCCGTGGTGGCCGATCATTATTGGGCCGCCAAACTCGGTCGTGATGCGCTGAAAATCGACTGGGACCTGGGGCCCAACGCCGCTCTGGATAGCGACACCTTGCTGCAAAACTTCCGCAAACTGGCCGCGATCCCCGGTACCCCGGCCAGCCAGGCGGGCGACATCAGCGCCGCGTTGAGCAAGGCAGTGAAGACGATTGATGTTGAATACAGCGTTCCCTACCTGGCGCATGCGCCGATGGAGCCGCTCAACTGCACGGTGAAAATCACCCCGGACAAATGCGAGATCTGGACCGGCACCCAATTCCAGACGCTGGACCAAATGATTGCGGCGAAAATCACCGGGCTCAAACCCGAGCAGGTCGAGATTCATACCGAATTCCTTGGAGGCGGTTTTGGTCGTCGAGCCAATCCGACCTCGGACTTTGTCAGTGAAGCGGTGCAAGTCGCCAAGGCGGCCGGCGCGCCAGTGAAAACCGTCTGGTCGCGGGAGGATGACATACGCGGTGGTTACTACCGCTCGGCGTTCCTCCATAAGGCGCGCATTGGCCTGGACGCCAAGGGCATGCCCCAGGCCTGGCAGCACGTGCTGGTCGGGCAGTCGATCATGGACGGCACCTCGTTCGAAGCGACGATGGTCAAGAATGGCGTCGACGCCACCTCGGTCGAAGGCGTGGCCGACAGCCCCTACATCAAGGGCCTGGCCGACCATCTGGTCGATCTGCATTCGCCGAAAACCGGCATCAGCGTGCTGTGGATGCGTTCTGTGGGGCACACGCACACGGCGTTTGTCGTCGAGTCATTGATCGATGAACTGGCCACGGCGGCCGGCAAGGACCCGGTGGAATACCGACGGACCTTGCTCAAGGAGTATCCGCGTCATCTGGGCGTACTGAACCTGGCGGTGGAGAAGGCTAACTGGAAGGCGCCGCTGCCTGCCGGGCACGCATTGGGCGTGGCGGTGCATGCGGCATCGGCGAGACCGGGGTGCCACCGACGGCGCCGGCGGTGGCCAATGCGGTGTTTGCCCTGACCGGGCAACGCTTGCGTGAACTGCCGTTGCAACTGGCGGGGGTGTGAGATGAGGCGGCATCTGTTTCTGGGCGCGCTGCTGTTGCTCGGGGGCGGCGGTTACACCTCTGAGCTGTTTGCCGACGATCAAGCCGCGCTGGCGGCGTTTGCCACGGTGCAGAAGGTGTTCCAGAGCCCGCGTTGCCAGAACTGCCATATCCCCGGTGACGCGCCCTTGCAGTTCGACGCCGGGAAACCGCATGGCATGAACGTGGTTCGCGGCACTGACGGCAAGGGGGCGGCGGGCCTGCCTTGTGCAACCTGCCACGCCGACAGCAATCCGCCAGACAGCTACGGCCCCCACGCGCYACCCGGTGCCCCGCATTGGGGGCTGCCATCGGCTGCACACAAAATGGCCTGGATCGGCTTGCCGGCCGACCGGCTGTGCCAGATGATCAAGGACCGTTCGAGCAACGGCGACCGTGATTTTGCCGCGCTGATCACCCATGTCAGCGACGACAAGCTGGTGCTCTGGGGCTGGAATCCCGGAGGTAACAGGACGCCGGTGCCGGTACCTCACGATATTTTTGTCACCCAGTTCAAACTGTGGGCAGAAGCGGGTGGGCCATGTCCGGTGGCGGGGAGCTAGACGGGATCCGCTTGCAGGCCGGTATGACGCTGAAGGTTACTTGGCGAACAACTGTTCGATGTCCTTGAACGCCTTGAACTCCAGCGCGTTGCCGCACGGGTCGAACAGAAACATCGTCGCCTGTTCGCCCACCAGTCCTTTGAAGCGAATGCCGGGCTCGATCACGAAACGCGTGCCCAGTGATGTGAGCCGTTCGGCCAGGGACTCCCATTCCTCCATCGACAGCACTACGCCGAAATGCGGGACCGGTACGTCGTGACCGTCCACGGCATTGGTGTGGGCGGACTCCTGCGTGGCGGTTTTCGGGTGTTCGTGGATAACCAATTGGTGGCCGAAAAAGTTGAAGTCCACCCAGTGCTCGCTTGAGCGTCCTTCCTCCAGGCCGAACACCTGGCCATAGAAAAGCCGTGCGGCAGCAAGGTCATACACCGGAATGGCCAGATGAAAAGGGGAGAGACGCATGGTGTTCAAGCCTCGATGACAGGGAAGTTGAGCTGATTCTAGTCTTGTGATTTTTGATTAAAAGACGATAATTTTTGCCTCCAGCTCAAATAAAATCGATCAATCGAGGCGCTCATGCTGCGTGAACTGAAAACCTTCATCGCAGTGACTCGCTATGGCACGTTCGCCGCAGCCGGCATGCACATTGGCCTCACGCAATCGGCCGTCAGCGCGCAAATGCGCAACCTGGAGCAGGCGTTGGGTATTCGCCTGTTTGACCGCACCGGGCGTCAGGCCATCCTCAACGCGGCGGGGCAGCGGGCGTTGCCGATGGCCCGGGAAATCCTCGAAACCTTTCAGCGCATGGCCGTCAGTGACGACGTTAGCGAGTTTCGCGGCGAATTGAGGGTCGGCGCTGTGGCGACCGCCCAAACCGGTTTGCTGCCTCAGGCGTTGCTACGTTTGCGGCAGCAGGCGCCGTTGCTCGAGCCAAAACTGGTGCCCGGCGTGTCACTCAACCTGTTGAGTCAGGTTGACGCTGGTGAGCTTGATCTGGCGATCCTGATCAAGCCACCCTTTGAGTTGCCCAAGGAACTGTCGGCCCAGGTGATCCGGCAGGAGCCTTTTGTGTTGATCGTGCCGCCGGACCTTGAAGGCGAGGATCCGTTGCAGATACTCAGCACGCATCCGCAGGTGCGTTATGACCGCAACTCGTTCGGTGGCCGGCTGGTGACAGGCTTTCTGCGCGAGCAGCAGATCGAGGTCAAAGTCGCGCTGGAGCTGGATGAGCTGGAGGCGATCGTGAAAATGGTCGAGTGCGGGCTTGGGGTGGCGTTGATTCCCCGGGCGGGGCTTTGGCTGGACTATGGCGCAAAGGTCAGGATCATCTCGCTGGGTGAACTGACGTTCTATCGGGAGATCGTGCTGTTGCTGTCAGTACGCTATCGCGAGCAGGCTCGCTCCCACAGTGGTTCGTGGTGGGGCTGAAATGACCGGCACAAAAAACCCGCCAATCGGCGGGTTTCTTGTTAACGCGCGAAGATCACTCTTCGATGTTGCCCATGGCGGTGGTGTTGAAGCCGCCGTCCACATACATGATTTCGCCGCTGATGCCGGACGCCAGGTCCGAGCACAGGAAGGCGCCGGCATTGCCGACTTCGTCGATGGTGACATTGCGACGCAGCGGCGTTTGCGCTTCGTTGGCGGCCAGCATTTTACGGAAGTTCTTGATGCCGGAAGCGGCCAGGGTGCGGATCGGGCCAGCCGATACGGCGTTGACGCKGGTGCCTTCCGGGCCCAGGGAGCCGGCCAGGTAACGCACGCCAGCTTCCAGCGAAGCCTTGGCCATGCCCATCACGTTGTAGTTCGGCATGGTGCGCTCGGCGCCCAGGTACGACAGGGTCAGCAGGCTGCCATTGCGGCCTTTCATCATTTCGCGGCCCGCTTTGGCCAGGGCCACGAAGCTGTAGGCGCTGATGTCGTGAGCGATGCGGAAACCTTCACGGGTGGTGGCTTCGGTGAAGTCGCCGTCCAGTTGGTCGCCCGGAGCGAAGCCAACGGAGTGCACGATGCAGTCCAGGCCGTCCCATTTTTTGCTCAGCTCTTCGAAGACCTTGGCGATTTCTTCATCGCTGGCCACATCGCACGGGAAGCACAGCTCAGGGCTCGAACCCCAGCCTTGTGCGAACTCTTCGACACGACCCTTGAGTTTGTCGTTCTGATAAGTGAAGGCAAGCTCAGCGCCCTCGCGATGCATGGCGGCAGCGATGCCGGATGCGATGGACAGCTTGCTGGCGACACCGACGATCAGTACGCGCTTACCGGCGAGAAAACCCATGTGTTGCTCCTCTTTCAGGTTATTGCGCAGTGGCTGGTGCCAGGAAAGCGGCCTCCAGCAACTGCTGTGTATAAGGATGTTGCGGTGCGGCAAAGATACCTTGCGCATCACCTTGTTCGACCACTTGGCCGTGCTTGATCACCATCAACTGGTGACTCAGTGCTTTAACCACCGCCAGGTCATGGCTGATGAACAGATACGTCAGGTTGTACTTGCTTTGCAGTGAGCGCAGCAGTTCAACCACCTGGCGTTGCACGGTGCGGTCGAGGGCCGAGGTTGGCTCGTCCAGCAAGATCAACGCCGGTTTCAGCACCAGGGCCCGGGCAATGGCGATTCTCTGCCGTTGTCCGCCGGAAAACTCATGGGGATAGCGGTGCCGGGTTGCCGGATCCAGACCGACTTCCTTGAGCACCGCGATAATCGCCAGTTCCTGCTCGGTCTCTGTACCGATCCGGTGTATCCGCAGGCCTTCGCCAACGATCTGGCTCACGCTCATCCGTGGGCTCAGGCTACCGAAGGGGTCCTGAAAGACCACCTGCATTTCCCGCCGCAGCGGCCTTACCTGTTGCTGCGACAGGCAGTCCAACGACTTGCCTTCAAAACGAATCGCGCCTTTGCTGGCAATCAACCGCAAAATCGCCAGCCCCAGTGTGGACTTGCCCGAACCGCTCTCGCCAACGATGCCCAGGGTCTGTCCCTGAGGCAGGCTGAAGTTGATTCCGTCCACCGCTTTGACGTAATCGACGGTATTGCGCAAAAAGCCTTTTTTGATCGGGAACCAGACTTTCAGGTCCTCGACTTGCAGCAATGGCGGGCCGATGACATTGGTTGCCGGGTTGCCACGAGGTTCCGCTGCCAGCAGCTCCCGGGTGTAAGGATGCTGCGGCGCGCGGAACAACTCCTCGCACGACGCCTGTTCGACGATGCACCCCTTTTGCATGACACATACGCGATGCGCGACTCTTTGGACCAGGTTCAAATCGTGGCTGATCAGCAGCAGGGCCATGCCCAGGCGGGCCTGCAGCTCCTTGAGCAGTTCGAGGATTTTCAGCTGAACCGTCACGTCCAGCGCGGTGGTCGGTTCGTCGGCGATCAGCAGTTCCGGTTCGTTGGCCAGGGCCATGGCGATCATCACGCGCTGACGCTGGCCACCGGACAATTCGTGGGGCAGGGCCCTGAGCCGTTTGCGCGGCTCGGGAATCCCCACCAGTTCCAGCAGCTCCAGGGTGCGCTGGGTCGCGACCTTGCCGGTCAGGCCTTTGTGAATCCCCAGCACCTCGTTGATCTGTTTCTCGATCGAGTGCAGCGGGTTCAGCGAGGTCATTGGCTCTTGAAAGATCATTGCAATCCGGTTGCCACGAATGTGCCGGATGGTTTTCTCTTTCAGCGACAGCAGGTCATGCCCTGAGTAGTTGATGGTGCCGGTGGGGTGGCGCGCCAAGGGGTAGGGCAGCAGGCGCAGGATCGAGTGCGCCGTCACCGATTTGCCGGAGCCGCTTTCGCCGACCAGCGCCAGGGTTTCACCGCGCTTGATGTCGAAGCTGACGCCTTCTACCACCCGTTGCGCGTGCTCACCGACCACAAACTCGACAGAGAGGTTGCGCACTTCGATCAGATTGTCCTGATTCATTTCACTTCCTCGGGTCGAAGGCATCGCGAGCGGACTCGCCGATAAACACCAGCAAACTCAACATCAGCGCCAGCACCGCAAAGGCGCTCATGCCCAGCCACGGCGCTTGCAGGTTGGATTTGCCCTGAGCCACCAGTTCACCCAGCGATGCACTGCCTGCCGGCAGGCCGAAGCCGAGGAAGTCCAGCGCGGTCAGGGTGCCGATGGCGCCCGTGAGGATGAACGGCATGAAGGTCATGGTCGAGACCATGGCGTTGGGCAGGATGTGCTGGAACATGATTGCGCCGTTCTGCATCCCCAGCGCCCGGGCGGCGCGCACGTATTCCAGGTTACGCCCACGCAGGAACTCGGCGCGGACCACGTCGACCAGGCTCATCCAGGAAAACAGCAGCATGATCCCCAGCAGCCACCAGAAGTTTGGCTGCACGAAACTGGCGAGGATGATCAACAGGTACAGCACCGGTAAACCCGACCAGATCTCCAAAAAGCGCTGTCCGGCCAGATCGACCCAGCCGCCATAGAAACCCTGCAAGGCGCCGGCAATCACGCCGATGATCGAACTGAGAATGGTCAGCGTCAGCGCAAACAGCACCGACACCCGGAAGCCGTAAATCACCCGCGCCAGCACGTCGCGGCCCTGGTCGTCGGTGCCCAGCAGGTTGTCTGCCGAGGGCGGTGCCGGGGCCGGGACTTTCAGGTCGTAGTTGATGCTTTGGTAACTGAACGGGATTGGCGCCCACAAAGTCCAGGCGTCCTTGGCCTTGAGCAGTTCGCGGATGTACGGGCTCTTGTAGTTGGCTTCCAGCGGGAATTCGCCGCCGAAGGTGGTTTCCGGGTAACGCTTGAGTGCCGGGAAATACCATTGGCCGTCGTAATGCACCGCCAGCGGCTTGTCGTTGGCGATCAGCTCGGCACCGAGGCTCGCGCCAAACAGGATCAAAAACAGCCACAGCGACCACCAGCCGCGCTTGTTGGCCTTGAACCGCTCGAAACGTCGGCGATTGAGAGGGGACAGGTTCATCTCAATGCTCCCGGTGTTCGAAGTCGATCCGTGGATCGACCAGGGTGTAGGTGAGGTCGCCGATCAGCTTCACCACCAGCCCCAGCAGGGTGAAGATGAACAGGGTGCCGAACACCACCGGGTAGTCACGGTTGATCGCCGCTTCAAAACTCATCAAGCCCATGCCGTCGAGCGAGAAGATCACTTCCACCAGCAATGAGCCGGTGAAGAAAATCCCGATGAAGGCCGAAGGGAAGCCGGCGATCACCAGCAGCATGGCGTTGCGAAACACATGGCCATACAGCACGCGGTGCCGGGTCAGGCCCTTGGCCTTGGCGGTGACGACGTACTGTTTGTTGATCTCGTCGAGGAAGCTGTTTTTGGTCAACAGGGTCATGGTTGCGAAGTTACCGATCACCAGTGCCGTCACCGGCAGCGCGATGTGCCAGAAGTAATCGCGGACCTTGCCCATCCAGCTCAATTCACTGAAGTTGTTCGAGGTCAGGCCGCGCAGGGGGAACCAGTCCAGGTAGCTGCCGCCGGCAAACACCACGATCAGCAGGATCGCAAACAGGAACGCCGGGATCGCGTAACCGACGATGATCGCCGAACTGGTCCACACGTCGAAGTGGCTGCCGTGCCGGGTGGCCTTGGCGATCCCCAGCGGGATCGACACCAGGTACATGATCAGCGTGCTCCAGAGCCCGAGGGAGATCGACACCGGCATCTTTTCCTTGATCAGGTCGATGACCTTGGCGTCCCGGAAGAAGCTGTCGCCGAAATCCAGGGTGGCGTAGTTCTTGATCATGATCCACAAGCGTTCCGGCGCCGACTTGTCGAAGCCGTACATGTGCTCGATTTCCTTGACCAGCGCCGGGTCCAGGCCCTGGGCGCYGCGATAGCTGGAACCGGCCACCGACACTTCGGCACCGCCGCCGGCAATGCGGCTGGTAGCGCCTTCGAAGCCTTCGAGCTTGGCGATCATCTGTTCCACCGGGCCACCGGGGGCGGCCTGGATGATCACGAAGTTGATCAGCAGAATGCCGAACAGGGTTGGAATGATCAGCAACAGTCGCCGAAAAATATACGCCAGCATCTTATTGCTCCATGCCCGCAGGATCGGCTTGTTCTTTGGTCAGCACTTCGATCGCAGGTTTAGCATCGGGTTTGACCCACCAGGTGGAAATGCCCACGTCATTGGTCGGAGGGACTTTCGGGTGGCCAATGTGATTCCAGTACGCCACGCGCCAGGTCTTGATGTGCCAGTTGGGGATCACGTAATAGCCCCATTGCAACACCCTGTCGAGCGCCCGGGCATGGGCCACCAGGCTTTTGCGCGAGTCGGCGTTGATCAGCTCTTCGACCAGTTCATCGACTACCGGGTCTTTCAGGCCCATGTAGTTGCGGCTGCCGGGTTTGTCGGCGCTTTCGGACTTCCAGAATTCGCGCTGCTCGTTACCCGGTGAGCTGGACTGCGGGAAGCTGCCAACCACCATGTCGAAGTCGCGCGAGCGCACGCGGTTGATGTACTGCGACACGTCGACCCGACGAATCACCAGGTCAATCCCCAGGTCGCTCATGTTGCGTTTGAACGGCAACAGCACCCGCTCGAATTCGGTCTGCGCCAGCAGGAATTCGATGCTTACCGGTTTGCCATTGGTATCGACCATCTTGTCGTCGACGATTCGCCAGCCGGCTTCTTGCAACAGTTGATAGGCCTTGCGCTGTTGGGCACGGATCATTCCGCTGCCGTCACAGACGGAGTTCTGGAACGCTTCGCTGAAGACCTGATCGGGGATCTTGCCCCGGAATGGATCGAGGATCGCCAGTTGATCCTGGTC